>JAHKKL010000251.1 GCA_020027635.1 Gammaproteobacteria bacterium | reverse complement strand
CACGGAGGCCGTGACCTCGGAGTCCTTCGAGGGGTAGTCCAGCCTGGGATCGCTGAACTGGTGGGAAATGATCTCGATGCGGATGCCGCTGCCGTTCACGAGCGGGGAGGTGGCGAGGAAATTCGCGAAGGATATCGACTGCTGTTCTCCCAGGGAGGGCAGCTGCTGAAGGGGGTGTCCGAACAGGGCACACTCACGCACCGGCAGGTCGGGCGCGGCGAGGGCATACCCGTCCGCCTCGTTGCCGACGAGACAGAACTCACCCAGGTGGGAATGCAGTTGCACCACGCCCTTGAATCCCAGCGTCTGCAGGCGGGAAATCAATTCATAGATGACCGCCAGCCGCCGGTCGCTGAAGGGCTCTTCGTGGAAATCGTAGGCGCTGCCCTGGTTGATGGCCCAGGCGATGCTGTTGTACAGCAGGATGGGATTCGTTCCGGGGCGGCTGACTTTCTTGTCCAGCTGGGCGCGCAGCGAGGCACGTTCCTCGCTGGCGGTCTTTGCCTGCAGCTGCAGCGTTCGCAGGCCGTCGATCTCGAGTTTCGTATTGGCCAGCTCCCGCTGGCTTTGCTCGTAGTGACGGTAAAGCCAGACCGAGGGTACCAGCATCAGGCCGACCAGCATGAGGGCGATCAGCAGGCCGCCCGCACGTGCCAGCGTCTGGCGCGCGGCATAAACACTGTTGGTGGCGGGATCGGTTTCGCCGAACTGCTCCAGGCGATGCCGCAGATCCCGGATCTCTTTTTTGATGGCCCCGTAATGATCTTCAATCAATTCTTCAATCTTTGACTGCAAGTCATTGTTGTGCGTGACGGATTTAGCTGCCTGGCGCGCGATTTCCTGAATGTCCTCGCGGGCCGCGGAGACGGCGATCTCGGGGGTTGCTTCGAGCAGGACAAAGGAACTCCTGTCCGCCGCCGCCTTGACCCGCCGTTCCTTGACCAGACCGAGGTTGGTGAGCACCCGGTACAGTTCGGCCGGCTGGACCTCTTTGGGCATGATGCCGACGGCGCCGAGGGCGCGCGCCTGGCTGAGGTACAGGTCGCCGCCCTTGGAGGTGAACATCATGATGGGAATGGTGGCGGTGCCCGGATTGCTCTTGATGGCCTCGACCGCCTCGAACCCATCCATGCCGGGCATCATGTGATCCATGAAGATCACGTCCGGGACCTTCTCGACAAGGTAATGCAGGGCATCCTGCGCTGATTCCAGCGCGTCGACGTCCAGACCCTGCTTTTCCAGCATGCGCTGCAGGGTCATGCGTGCTGTTCTGGAATCATCGACAACCAGTGCAAGCCGGTTTGCCATGGACAGGGTGACTCCGGGTGGTGACGGTGCAGTTACTATACCCTATAGACGGCACCTTCCGCGAACGCTTGAGGGCACATGTCCGCGCGGCCTCAACCGGTGTTGCGCATGCCGCTGGCGATGGCGTTGATGGAGCGCAGCAGGGGTTGCAGCCAGCGCTCCCGCGCGTCATCGTCGAGGTCGCTATCGCGGCAGCGCGAGAGCAGCGTCACCTGGATGTTGTTCAACGGGTCGAGGTAGGGATTACGCCGGTACAGCGACAGCCCGAGCGACGGGCTTTCCTCCAGCAGCAGGTGTATGCCGCAGACATTCAGCACCTGGGTGACGGTGCGCCGGTACTCGTCGCGTATCCTGGTGAAGATGGCCTCCGTGCCCTGCCTGTCGGCGGCGAGCCGGGTGTATTCCCGTGCGATGTTCATCTCGCCCTTGAACAGCGCCATCTGGATGTTACTCAGCAGCGCGCGGAAAAACGGCCAGTCGCGGTACATCGACTGCAGCGCGGCGAGGCGGGCGGGGTCACCCCGGCGCCATTGCTCCAGCGCCGTGCCGAGGCCATACCAGGCCGGCAGGGTATGGCGTGACTGCGCCCAGCCGAACACCCAGGGTATGGCGCGCAGGGAGGATTTGGAGCGGTCCTGCCGGTCGCGATGCGAGGGGCGCGAGCCGATATTGAGCAGCCCGATCTCGGTCACCGGCGTCACCTCGTAGAAGTAATCGAACAGCCCCGGTGTCTGGTCGACCAGTTCACGGTAGCTCGACTCTCCCAGGCGGGTCAGTTCGTCCATGATGCCCATGTAGTCGCGCCGGTCTTCCCGGTGCGGCTTGATCACGGTGAGGCTCGCCTTCAGCAGTCCGGTGAGCCCCATGGTCAGTTCATAGACCGCGGTCTCGGCGTTGCCGTACTTGTAGCGCAGTACCTCGCCCTGTTCGGTGAACTTGATCTGGCCGTGCACGGTGCCCGGCGGCTGGGAGAGGATCGACTCGTGGGTGGGCCCCCCGCCACGGCCGATGGTCCCGCCGCGTCCGTGAAACAGCCGCACCTGGATATGGTGGCGGTCGGCGATGGCGATGATTTTCTTCTGCGCCTCGTACAGGCTCCAGGTGGAGGCGAGAATCCCACCGTCCTTGCAGGAGTCGGAATAGCCCAGCATGATTTCCTGGCATTGACAGGCGCCGTTCAGCAACGCCCGGTAGGTGGCGTTCCCCAACAGCTGCGTCAGCACATCCTCGATATGCTTGAGATCATCGATGGTCTCGAACAGCGGGCTGATGCGGATGTTGCAGAACCAGGCATCCCTTTGCCTTCCGGCCAGGCCGGCCAGCCAGGCGAGGTACATGACTTCGAGGATGTGGCTGGCGGCGTGGTTCATGGAGATGACGTAGTTCCCGAAGGCGTCAGCGCCGACCTCCTGCTGCATGCGGCGAATGACGTCGAACACCTCCAGGGTTTGCCGGGTCTCGGCGGAGAGCGTGTCACGCCGGAGCGCCGGTGGCGTCGACTCAAGCGCCTGGGTGAGGAATGCCTGGCGCGCGGCTTCGTCGAGCGAGGCGTAATCGACCGGGTCGGGGAGGGCGCGGCAGATGTCGCTGACGGCATCGGTATGGCGCGCCGATTCCTGGCGTATGTCGAGGTGCATGAGAAAGAAGCCGAAAGTCTCCACCTGGCGGATCAGATCCTTCATCTGGCCATCGGCGAGGCGAGCGTCGTTGTTGGCATCGAGCGAATCGCGGATCAGCTGCAGGTCCTGCAGGAAGGCCTGCTCGCCGGTGTAGCCGATCCGCTGTTCCGCCGGCTCGATGGCCGCATTGTCCATGCGCTGGGCGATCGCCGCGAGATTCAGTTTCAGGCGATGCCGCATGAAACCGAGTTTGCGCCGATAGGGCTCGTGCAGGTAGCGCCTGGGGTTGTCGGCGAAGGCGGCGGAGAAATTCGCCTCGTCCGCCCTGATGCTCTCGAGGAACACGGGCGAGAAACTGCACAACCGCTCGGAATGCGTCAGGCGATTGCCCAGTTCCTCCACCCGGCGCAGATAGGCGATCAGCACCTCGCGCATGTGCAGGCGCAGGGCGGTCACGGTCGTGGCCGGCGTGACGAAGGGGTTGCCGTCGCGGTCGCCGCCTATCCACGACCCGAAACGCAGCAGTCCGCCGGGGACGGTGACGATGGGCGCGCCGTCACCCGCGGAGTAGACGCGCTTGATGGCCTTTTCCAGGTAGCGGTAGGTCTGCGGCACGGCATCGAACAGACTCTCACGGAAGTAATACAGGCCGTTGCGGATTTCATCCTCGACGGTCGGTTTGTGCAGGCGCATCTCGTCGGTCTTCCACAGGACCTGTATCTGCTGCTTCAGTTCCTGGGTGATGTCGGTGCGTTCTTCGCGCGTCAGCCGCGGGTCGTTGAGCTGTCCGCTGGTCAGGAAAAGACGGCGCAAGGCCAGCATGACGGTGCGGCGTATCGCCTCGGTCGGATGGGCCGTGAAGACGGGCAGATAGAGCGCCTGGTTCAGCAGGATCTGCAGCTGGTACGGCGCCACGCCCTGGTCGTGAAATTCCTGCAGGGTATGGCTGAAGGAACCGAACCATAACGGACCTTGCTGGCGGGCGAGCCGCCGGCGCTGCTG
>JAHKKL010000250.1 GCA_020027635.1 Gammaproteobacteria bacterium | reverse complement strand
CGTTATCCACGTGGATCGTGGCGGGCAGGTCACCTATCACGGCCCCGGCCAGCTGGTCGCCTATCTGCTGCTCGACCTGAAACGGCGCCGGCTGGGTGTCCAGGCGCTGGTGCGTGCTCTCGAGCAGTCGGTCATCGACCTGCTGGCGGACTATTCAATCCGCGCCGGGCGCCGCGACAAGGCCCCGGGGGTCTACGTGGACGGGCGCAAGATCGCCGCGCTCGGCCTGCGCGTCAGGCGCGGCTGCTCTTATCATGGCCTCAGCCTCAACGTGGACATGGACCTTTCGCCGTTCTCGAAAATCAACCCCTGCGGTTTCGCCGGCCTCGAGGTCACCCAACTGGCCGACCTGGGCATCGACGTCCCGCTCGATACCGTAACCATGCAGTACCGGCAGCACCTCGAACGCCAGTTGAACGGACCCGATCATGAATGACGACGAGATAAAACAACGCGGGGCGGCGAAAACCGCGCGCATCCCGATCAAGATCGAAACCACCACGCGAGCGCTGCGCAAGCCGCCGTGGATCCGCGCCCGCTCGCCGGCCAACCCGGCGGTCGGGCGGCTCAAGGGCGTGCTGCGCGAGAACCGCCTGCACACGGTGTGCGAGGAGGCCTCCTGTCCGAACATCGGCGAGTGCTTCGCCGGCGGCACGGCGACCTTCATGATCATGGGCGATATCTGCACGCGCCGTTGCCCGTTCTGCGACGTCGCCCACGGCCGGCCGCAGCCGCTCGATGCCGACGAGCCGGAAAACCTGGGGCGCACCATCCGCCAGATGGGCCTGCGCTACGTCGTGGTCACCTCGGTTGACCGCGACGACCTGCGCGACGGCGGCGCGGCGCACTTCGCCGCCTGCATCGAGGCGATCCGCCGGCACAGCCCGGAGATTCGCGTGGAAGTGCTGGTGCCCGATTTCCGCGGCCGCATGGACCGCGCGCTGGATATCCTCAACCAGTCCCCGCCGGATGTCTTCAACCACAACCTGGAGACGGTGCCGCGCCTCTATAAAAAGGTCAGGCCCGGCTCCGACTATGCCTGGTCGCTGGACCTGCTGCGGCGCTTCAAGGCCCTGCATCCGGAGGTGCCCACCAAGTCGGGGCTCATGCTGGGCGTGGGCGAGCGCATCGAGGAGGTCGAGCAGGTGATGCGCGACCTGCGCGCACACGACTGCGACATGCTCACCCTGGGCCAGTACCTGCAACCCAGCGTCCACCACCTGGCGGTGGAACGCTACGTCCACCCGGATGAATTCGACCGCCTGGGTGAACTCGGTCAGGCACTCGGCTTCAAACACGTCGCCAGCGGTCCCATGGTACGTTCGTCCTACCATGCCGACCGGCAGGCGCACGAGGTCGTCACCTAACGGATCACCGCAGCGTCGGCGTGCTCAGGCAACCACGGTGCACACCCCGCCGCGGCGCGGATCGCCGGCGCCACGCAGGCTCGCGCCGTCGCGCACTACGGTGTGCACGCCGCCGAAGAAAAGGTTGCGGTCCTCCCAGAGGTGATGGGAGGGATAGGCCGCGAGCAGTCCGTGCAGGCGCTCCGTATCGAACCCCCCTTCCACGCTGAGATGCCTGTCCTCGAGATGGATTCGCGGGGCGGTGACCGCCTCTTCAACGTCCATGCCGAAGTCAACCAGGTTCGAAACCACCTGCAGCATGGCGGAGCGGATACGGTTGGAGCCGCCGGAACCGAGAGCGGCCACCCGGCCGTCGGGGAAATTGAGCAACATCGGCGCCATCATGGAGGTCATGCGGGTGTCCGTCGGCCAGCGATGGAAACCGTCCGGATTGAGATCCTCCTCGCCGAGCATGTTGTTCAGCATGATGCCGGTGCCCGGCACCAGGCAGCCGGAGCCCTCGCCGTTCGAGATGCTGAGCGAGGCGACATTGCCGCGCGCGTCGATGACGCTGATGTGGGTCGTGCCCCGCCGGGCAGGCGCCTGCCCGGCGAGCAGCCGGCGGTAGCGGGCGAGGAAGTCGGGGTCCAGCAGCAGCGCCTCGTCCGGATGCGCCGTCGACCCGTGCGCGCAGGCCGAAAGACGTGCCTCCTGCGTCAGCGCCAGCACGCGCGCGAGCCTGACCAGATGTTCGGGACTGCCGAAGCCCGGTGCGCCGAAATCCACACCGCCCAGCAGCTGTAACCCGAAGGCAATGAGCAGCCCGCCCGAGGCAGGCGGCGGGTTGGTGAACAGGCGCGCCTTGCGGTAGTCGAGCGTCAGCGGCCGACGCGGGATCATCGCGTAGCCGGTCAGGTCCGCGGCCTCGAGATGGCCGCCCGAACGCATCTCGCGCACGATGGACGCCGCGATCTCGCCGCGGTAGAAGAGGTCCTCGCCCTCGGCGGCCAGGCTCTCCAGGGTATCGGCCAGCGCCGGCTGGCGCAGCGTCTCGCCCTCGCCGGGCAGGCGCCCCGGATCGTCGTGACTGCCGTAGATGGCCATGGCGGCGGGGCTCTCGCGATAGATGGCCGCGATGACGCCGAAGATGTACGCCTGCAGGGCATTTACCCGGATGCCTTCGTGCGCATGGCGCACGGCCTGATGGAGGATATCGCGTATCGGCAGGGTGCCGAGGTCGCGGTGCGCGGCGAACAGCCCGCGCACGATGCCCGGCGTGGCGACCGCGCCCTGGCCGATGTGGAACTCCTGCGCCGCCGCGCCGAAATCGGCGATGATGGGTCGGAAATCGAGCTCGGACGCCGCGCGCCGGCGGCGTGGCGTCTGCACGAAGAAATCGTAGAGGCGCACCGCCTCCCGCGCCGGCTGCGCGAGCAGGAATCCCCCGCCGCCGAGGGACGCGAGCGCCGGCTCGACCACGCAGGCTGTCGCGAGCGCCGCTAACGCCGCATCGAAAGCATTCCCGCCGGCGCGCAGGATCTCCGCGCCGCTCTGCGCCGTCAGCTCATGTCCGGCCGCAATGACCCCACTCATGGACCGTCGTTACCCCTTACCGTGACCCGGTAGGCATGATACCGGAGCGCGGCACCAGGCCGCAGTAAATCTCACGGGCAAGCATCGCGAGAGGGTCTGCCCCATCAATTGTCATTCGGTGATTTCAGGTTGCGAATGCCCGCAGGGATAGCGCCATGCTGCGGTGGCGCGGTCCCCGGCATGGGGCTGCCGGAACACGCCGTGAATACGTCCCTGTAGGCTCGCGTGCCGCCGTCCTGGCGGCACACGGTTCCAGCAACCCCATGCCGGGGATCGTGTGACATGACTCGTGGTGGTACTAGCGACGGTTCCAAAGTTGCCCTTTCTATAGATAAATCCGCGATAGCCGATAGCACCCGTGTGATTTTCCGGTGTAATTCCGGTGATTTGCCTTAAGGCAGGTGAATATGAGCAGAAGCAGAAAAAATCCGTCGATTGCCTACGAACCATTGAGTCTGCCCCGCCAACTGGTAGCGGGGGCCTTCATGGTCTGCGCGCTGTGGTACCTCGGCTGGCGCGCGACGACGCTGAATCCGGAAACCTATATCTTCTCGTGGGTGCTCTACGGCGCGGAATTGTTCGGCTTTCTTACCGCGATGCTGCACCTGTTCATGACCTGGCGGCTGACCGTGCGGAATTCACCCGCCGTTTCGGTGGGCATGAGCGTCGATGTCTTCATACCCACCATCAACGAATCCGAAGCGATCGTCCGCCGCACCCTGCTCGCGGCCCGGCACATGGACTACCCGCACGAGACCTGGCTGCTCGATGACGGCAACCGTCCGGAGATGGCGCGGCTCGCCGCCGAGCTTGGCTGCCGCTACCTGGCGCGGGGCGACAACCGGCATGCCAAGGCCGGCAATCTCAACCATGCGCTCGCGCAAAGCCAGGGTGAATTTATCGCGATTTTCGACGCCGACCATGCCCCGCAGCGCCATTTCCTGGAACACACGCTGGGCTATTTCGCCGATGAGAAAGTGGCCTTCGTCCAGAC
>JAHKKL010000249.1 GCA_020027635.1 Gammaproteobacteria bacterium | reverse complement strand
CAGCAACAACGCAGAAAACCTCGATTATCTGGATATTCCCGCGTTTTTGCGTCGCCAGGCCGACTAGGTCGCAGCCGCTGGCCGGTTCAAGGTCTGGCGGCGGGTAGGTAATTACCGCATTCCTGGCCAGCCTGCTGGCCAGGGGTAAGCGTCGTGGCCTGCGATGAATCGGGGGAAGCACCGAATTCGCTATGAATAAGTCAATAATTTGACTTTTCGGCGAGCCTGGATCTGGCTTTTCTGGGTCTGTTCGCAGAGCTGTGATACCATCGCTGCGGCTTTAATGGTACTTGCCAGCGTAAGACGGCAGCGTTAAGAGGAATAATGATGCCATGATCCGGCAACGTACACTCAAGAACGCCATACGTGCGACCGGCGTGGGACTGCATACGGGTGAGAAAATCTACCTCACCCTGAGGCCGGCCCCGGTGAATACCGGTATCGTGTTTTGTCGGATTGATCTGGACCCGCCGGTGCAGATCAAGGCCAGCCTGGAAAACGTGGGTGAAACGCGTCTTTCCACGACCCTCGTCAGGGGGGATGCGCGCATATCGACAGTCGAACATCTGCTGTCGGCAATGGCGGGGCTGGGTATCGACAACGCCTATGTCGATCTGAGTGCGCCGGAGGTACCTATCATGGACGGCAGTGCCGGACCGTTTGTCTTCCTGATACAGTCCGCCGGCATTGAAGAGCAGCAGGCGTCCAAGGGATTCATCCGGATCAAGCGCGCCGTGGAGGTCAAAGACGGCGACAAGATCGCACGGTTTGAACCATTCGACGGATTCAAGGTGGGGTTTACGATCGAATTCGATCATCCGGTGTTCAAGTCGAATACTCAGCATTCCGAGATCGACTTTTCGGCGACCTCCTTCGTCAAGGAAGTCAGCCGGGCGCGGACATTCGGCTTTATCGCCGAGATCGAACAATTGCACGAACGGGAACTGGCGCTCGGAGGCAGTATCGACAATGCCGTCGTACTGGATGACTACCGGGTGTTGAACGAAGACGGGTTGCGTTATCGTGACGAATTCGTCAAGCACAAGATCCTTGACGTGATCGGTGACCTCTACCTGCTCGGCAGCGGCATGATAGGTGCGTTCAATGGCTACAAGTCAGGACACGAGCTCAACAACAAGTTGTTGCGAACCCTGATGGATGATGAAACGGCCTGGGAACGGGTGACATTTGATGATGTCAGCCGGGCACCCCTTGCATTTATCCAGACGGTTCCCGTTATCTGACCTGATTTCTCTACCCGTTGCCGCCGTCTTCCGGCCGCTGCCTGCCGGGTAGTTTCTGGCGACTGGCCAGCCTGAGCAGTGCCGCCTTGAGACCGGCGTCCGAAACGTTTCGCGCTGCCTGTTTCAGTACCATGGAATTCCTTCCCGACAAGGGCTGCCGGATGTGCGTAATCCTGCGGCCGGGAGCTTGGTCGGATGCGCGTACACGCACCTGAACTGTGCGCAACCTCACGGACGAAACACCAGCCAGTTGCTTAACTAGCTGGGAGGACTGGAATCGAAGGCGGGCTGCCCACGCCGCGGAGTCGGCGGCCACGATCAGGGTGTCGTCCCGCACCGATAGGACATGGCAATGCCCGTTCAGCGGTGAGGGAATGAGTTCATGCACCAGCGCATCCAGTTCCCCGAGCGCACGGGCGCGGGACAGGAGACGGGAGGCCTCGCTGCTGTCCAGCAGGTTGCCAATCTGAAAGGGTTTGTTTGAACGCATGACGGATTGGGGAAAATACCACGGGACGCCGCAACAATGAACTTGAACATCATACTGTTTACCAACAAGGGCGGCCAGGTCCTGAGTTTCGAGTTCAATCCCTTGCGCACCGGGCTGCTGGTGAGCATGGGGATGACGCTGCTCTGCGTGCTGGGACTCTACGGTGGATTGCGACTCGGGCAGGACGGAATGGCGCAGTGGCAGGACATGGTTCATGCACAGCAGATGCAGATTGATGCTGCCCGCGAATCCGCCCGGACCCACCTTGATGCACTGACGCTGAGGATCGGCCGCATGCAGGCCCAGATGCTGCGTCTCAATGCACTGGGCAAGCAGCTGGTCGCGCGGGCCAGTCTCGACAAGGACGAATTCGATTTCAGCAGCCTGCCGGCCGTCGGTGGACCGCAGGATGCGGCCGGTCTGCAGCCGATCGAATTGCCTGACTTCCTCACGATGCTGGATGAACTGAACGCCGAAATGCAGGATCGGGAGCAGAAGTTTTCCGTGCTGGAGACTCTGCTCATGGACAAAAGTCTGCATGATCGGGTCATGCCTTCCGGCAGCCCGGTGGAAAACGGCTGGGTGTCGTCGGAGTACGGCAAACGCACCGATCCATTCACCGGCAAGAAGGAGTTCCACAAGGGGGTCGATTTTGCCGGCAAGGAAGGCTCCAAGGTGTTATCCGTGGGAGACGGCATCGTCAGCTGGGTGGGCGAGCGTACCGGGTACGGGAACCTGGTGGAGATCACACACGGCAACGGCTATGTCACGCGATATGGCCACAACAAGAGGTTGCTGGTCGCGGTCGGCGACACCGTGAAGAAGGGCCAGCAGATCGCGCTGCTGGGTTCGACCGGACGTTCAACCGGACCGCACGTGCACTTCGAGGTCGTGCACAACGACCAGCAAGTCAACCCTTCGAAATACATAACAGACTGACGCCCGTCTCCCTGATCCCTGCCCGCAGGCGGGAGCGGATCACCCAGAAAATCCTGTTCCAACCTGCTAATACGCCGGTAGTTGCGGTATCATGGCGGCTTCGTTCTGACCCACCTGTAACCACAGATTAGGCATTCATGGCACTTGATATTTTCCGCAAGATCTTCGGCAGTCGCAACGAACGCCAACTGAAACGCATGTCGCGGGCCATCGCCTGTATCAATGAACTGGAAACCAAGATCCAGGCGCTCTCCGACGAACAATTAAAGGCCAAGACCGCCGAATTCCGCCGGCGGCTGGCGGACGGTGCTGCGCTGGATGATCTGCTGGCCGAAGCGTTCGCCACGGTCCGTGAGACCTCCCGGCGGGTACTGGGCATGCGTCACTTCGACGTGCAGTTAATCGGCGGCATGGTGCTGCACGAGGGCCGCATCGCCGAGATGCGCACCGGTGAAGGCAAGACCCTGGTAGCCACGCTGGCGGCCTATCTGAACGCGCTGCCCGGCACGGGTATGCACGTGGTAACCGTGAACGATTACCTGGCGCGCCGCGATGCCGGTTGGATGGGAAAAATCTACGAGTTTCTCGGTATGACGACCGGTGTGGTGGTTCCGGGTCAGTCACAGGAGCAGAAACGGGCCGCCTACAAGGCGGATATCACCTACGGTACGAACAACGAGTTCGGCTTCGATTACCTGCGCGACAACATGGCGTTCGCCGCCCAGGACAGGATGCAGGGCACGCGTAATTTCGCGATCGTGGATGAAGTTGACTCCATTCTGATTGACGAGGCGCGCACCCCGCTGATCATTTCCGGTCCGGTGGACGAACGTTCGGATCTCTACACCAGAATAAACGCACTCATCCCTCATCTGAAACCGCAGGAAACCGAGGACGGACCGGGTGACTACACGCTGGAGGAAAAACACAAACAGGTATTTCTTACGGAAGCGGGTCACGAGCACGTCGAGACGCTGCTGGTCAGGAATGACCTGCTGCGCGAGGGGGAGAGCCTGTACGATGCGGCCAACCTGAATCTCATGCATCACCTCAATGCCGCGCTGCGCGCTCACCTGCTGTTCCAGAAGGATGTCGACTACATCGTGCAGGACGGGCAGATCGTCATCGTGGACGAGTTCACCGGCCGCACCATGCCGGGCCGGCGCTGGTCCGAGGGTTTGCACCAGGCCGTGGAGGCGAAGGAAAGCGTTCCGGTCCAGAACGAGAACCAGACCCTGGCGTCGATCACCTTCCAGAATTATTTCCGC
>JAHKKL010000030.1 GCA_020027635.1 Gammaproteobacteria bacterium | reverse complement strand
TTTTCCGACCTCGGTGTACCGGCGAGCATCTACCAGCGGGTGCCGCCGCCAGCGCTCCTGGTGACGGCGCCGCCGTTGGGGGTATTGGCGGCGCCACGCCCGCGTGCCGCGCACAAGGGCGCCAACGGGCATGTGCTCGTGGTCGGCGGTGATCACGGCATGAATGGCGCGCTGCGCCTGGCGGGTGAGGCCGCCTTGCGGGTCGGCGCGGGCCTGGTCAGTTTGGCGACCCGCCCCGAACATGCGGCGGCGATTTCCGCGGCGTGCCCGGAACTGATGAGTCATGGCGTCGGCTCCACCCGGGACCTGTTTCCGTTGCTGGCGCGAGCCACGGTGGTGGCGGTCGGTCCTGGTCTGGGGCGTTCCCGCTGGGCGCAGGGTCTCCTCGCCGCGGTGCTTGAGACCTCCCTGCCGCTCGTCGTCGATGCCGATGCACTCAACCTGCTGAGCCGCGAACCGCTGCGGCGCGACGATTGGGTGCTCACACCACACCCGGGCGAGGCGGGACGCCTGTTGCAACAGGACACCGCCGTGGTACAGGAGAATCGTTACGCGGCGGTGCGTGCGCTGGCCGAAACCTACGGCGGGGTGGCCGTGCTCAAAGGCGCCGGCACGCTGGTGTATCACGCCGGCGCACCGGTCGATGTGTGCTCGGCGGGTAACCCCGGCATGGCCGCGGGCGGCATGGGGGACGTGTTGAGCGGCGTCATCGCCGGACTGATCGCCCAGGGGCTTGAACCGCCGCGGGCGGCCACGGCCGGCGTGTGCCTGCACGCGATGGCGGCCGACCGCGCCGCTTGTGACGGTGAGCGGGGTATGACGGCCCGTGATGTCATCGGCGAATTGCGTGCCGTGATGAATGCCGGTGCATGACTTCCCTCACGACGTATGTACCGGATGGTCAGGCCATGGAGGAACTGGGTCAGTGCCTGGCACGCTCCGCGAAGCGTCCGGGTGTCATCTACCTGCAGGGGGAACTCGGGACCGGCAAGACCACGCTGGTGCGCGGCCTGTTGCGGGGATTCGGTTACCACGGCAAGGTCAAGAGCCCGACCTATACGCTGGTCGAGCCTTATCCGCTCGATGGCCTGACCGTTTACCATCTGGATCTGTACCGGCTGGGCTCGCCTGGGGAACTCGAGTGGATCGGGATACGGGATCTGCTGGCCGATACGACCCTGTTGCTGGTTGAATGGCCGGAGCAGGGTGACGGCGTATTGCCGCCGGCTGATCTGGTCATCTCCCTGACCTACAAGAACAAAGGCCGCGAGCTGCGGCTCCGGGCGCTGACCGCGCAGGGCGAACTGATGGCCGCGGCCTGTTCACATCGGGGTTCTTCCGTGTAGCTAGCTGACGAGTGACAATCAGTTATCACGTATCCCTTTAATTCCTCTGGAGGTACCCGCTCTATCTAACAGACTTTTATCACGTTTATTGCAATTCTCCCGGCTTTGTGCATAGTATATGCGCCGGAGTGAAGGGGATTCGGGGAGCAATTGTCGACGTGAAACAGCTAGTCTCTGGGCTGATGCTCTGGGTTGTCTGCCAGGGCCTGCTGTTCGCCGCACCGGTCGAGTTGCGGGGCATGCGGCTGTGGGCCGCGCCGGATCATACCCGCGTGGTGTTCGATACCAGCGGCCCGGTGGGTTACGAACTGTCATCTCTGCATAACCCCGAGCGTCTGGTGATCGACGTGCCGCTTGCCTCGGCCGGCGCCGCGGTGTCCAGTCAGCAAAAGGGCGGCGGCCTGATCAAGGGAATGCACGCCGCCCAGTACTCGAAGGATGCATTGCGTATCGTCCTGGATCTGCGGCAGCCAGTCAAACCGCGCAGTTTTACCCTCAATCCCGCCGGTCAGTACGGGCATCGTCTGGTCATCGACCTTTACGAAATCACTCCCACCCCGCTACTGCAGGCAGGTGCAGGCGCGCCGGCGAAGCCCGGAGCAACAGTCGTGGTAAAACCCGGCCCGGGTACCGCGTCAAAGCCCGGCCCGGGTGTCGCGGCAAAGCCGGGTCCGAATGCAGTGGCAAAGCGAGGCGCCTCTTCCTTGGCGAAGGCTGCGCCGGGTAACGAGAACAGGGCAAAGAAGTCGCTCATGCGAGAGAATCTGCCGGCACGCGACCTGGTGATCGCGATTGATGCAGGTCACGGCGGTGACGATACCGGTGCCATCGGACGCAATGGCACGTATGAAAAAGACGTTGTGATGTCCATCGCCCGGCGCCTCGCCGCTCTGGTCGAGAAGACACCCGGAATGCGACCGGTGCTGACTCGCCAGAGTGACTACTACATTGGACTGCGCCAGCGCATCAACAAGGCGCGCGAAAACAAGGCCGACCTGTTTATCTCCATCCATGCCGACAGTTTCCGTGACCAGCGAGTCCAGGGGTCGTCGGTATTCGTGTTGTCGAACCGGGGAGCCTCCTCCGAAATGGCGCGCTGGCTGGCGGAAAAGGAAAATGCCTCGGATCTTGCGGGTGGCGTAAGTCTGGATGACAAGGATCAACTGCTGGCCGAGGTGCTGCTGGATCTTTCGCAGAACGCCACCATCGAAGCGAGCATCACGGTCGCCGGCAATATGCTCGGCGAGCTCCAGCGGCTGGGCAAAACCCACAAGTCCACCATCCAGCAGGCCGGTTTTGTGGTATTGAAGTCACCGGATATTCCCTCGGTACTGGTCGAAACCGCGTTTATATCGAATCCGATCGAAGAGCGGAAGTTGCGCGACAGCCGCCACCAGGACGCGCTGGCCACTGCCATGCTGCGCGGCATCAACCAGTATTTCGCCAATCACTCGCCGCCGGGGACCCGCGTGGCCTCGCATGAGCACATTATTCAGCAGGGAGACACCCTGGGCGTCATCGCGCAGCAGTACCAGGTCAGCTTGACCAGCCTGAGGGATTACAACGACCTGAAAACCGACGTGCTGTACGTTGGGCAAACCTTGCGTATCCCGCCGTCCGGCGGCTGATTATCCCCCAAAGGCGCGGATGCATAGGCGTCATCGCGCGGCGGGAGTATCATCTGGGCATGCAAGTGATGCATGGAAACCGTCGGGTATGGAAAAGCATTTGCCGGGGGATGGGTGTGGCCCTGCTCGCCGGCTGCCAGACGGTGGCGACAAACGATCCCGCCAAGATTAATTTCAGGATACCCCCCGGCTCCAAACTGGTACTCAACAGGGAACTGACCATCCCGGCGGGGGTGGCCCATGTGATGCTGCAGCATGGCGAGGTGGGTTCAGCCGCCAGCGAGTACGATGTCAACTGCCGGTTTGAGGTGCGCGATCTCGGCCCCCGGGTCATCCAGCCCGACAGCTTCCTGATCACCCGTTCGGGCAGTCAGCGCGAGTGGGTTGACCAACCCACGATCATGCGTTTCTACAAGGTGTTTCATCTCAAATCGGAACGCCAGGCCGACATCATGCCCATGACCTGCCAGTACTGGAACTATCCGTTTATCGGACGTCCGGTCACCATCCGGGAAGTCCAGGAGGCCTTGGGGGGGTATTTCACCTTTGAGTTCACCCCCTAGCCTGTCGCGGCTAATCAAGGACGGGCTATGCGCATCCAGGTACTTCCCTCACACCTGATCAACCAGATTGCCGCGGGTGAGGTCATCGAGCGACCGGCCTCTGTCGTCAAGGAATTGCTGGAGAACAGTCTCGATGCCGGAGCGGATGCCATCGAGGTGGATATCGAGCAGGGTGGACTGCGCCGCATTCGGGTGCGGGATAATGGCTGCGGCATTCCGCCGGCGGAGCTTCCCATCGCACTGTCACGGCATGCCACCAGTAAAATCGCCACGCTGGACGATCTGGAGCGGATCGAGAGCCTCGGTTTCCGCGGCGAGGCGCTGCCCAGTATTGCCTCGGTGTCGCGTCTCAGGCTCAGTTCCGCCGCCGTCGGCGAATCCTCCGGCTGGTCCGTGCCCGGCGAGGGATCGGAGCGAGCACCGGCGCCGGCACCAGTCGCCCACCCGGTCGGAACGACGGTCGATGTTGTGGACCTGTTCTACAACACCCCGGCGCGACGCAAGTTCATGCGTACGGAGGCGACCGAATTCAAGCATATCGAGCAACTGGTGCGGCGACTGGCGCTGAGCTGCTTCCCGGTCGCGCTAACCCTGCAGCACAATCGGCGGGCGGTTTTACAGCTGCCTCCGGCCCTGTCCCGGGAGGCACAGGAGCAACGCATCGCGCAGATATGCGGTCAGGTCTTCCTGGAACAGGCCGTCCATGTCGAGCACGCCGCGGCGGGCATGGCCCTGCGCGGCTGGATCGCCCTGCCCACCTTCTCGCGCAGCCAGCCGGACCTGCAGTTCTTCTACGTCAATCACCGCATGGTGCGCGACAAACTGGTGACGCATGCGGTTCGCCAGGCCTACGCGGATGTGCTTTACCAGGGACGGCATCCGGCATTCGTCCTGTTTCTCGAGATGGATCCCGCGGCGGTTGACGTCAATGCACACCCGACCAAACAGGAGGTGCGTTTCCGTGACAGCCGGCTCATTCATGACTTCCTGTCCAAGACGCTCCACGAGGCACTGGCGCAGGTTCGTCCTGCCCCTACCGCCGGTCAGCCCTCGCCCAGACCACCATCTTTCACCGCAAGCCCGACGTGGCCGGGACGCGTGCCGGTACAGGCGGGCATGGCGCTCGATGTCCACGAGCAGATCGCCGGATACGCGGCCCTGCATCCACGGCCGGCGCCCGCCGCGGACTCGCACGGGAGTGAGCAGGAGGCGGGGGAATACCCGCTCGGCTACGCGCTGGCCCAGCTGCACGGTGTCTATATCCTCGCGCAGAACGCGCGCGGACTGGTGCTGGTCGACATGCACGCGGCGCATGAGCGGATCACCTACGAAGGCTTGAAGGTCTCGTTTGCGGCGCAGGGTATCCGCTCGCAACCGTTGCTGGTGCCGCTCGGACTGCGGGTCAACCGGCGCGAGGCGGATGCCTGCGAATCGCAGCGGGAAAGCTTCGCGGCGCTGGGGTTCGAAATCGACCGCGGCGGGCCGGAACACCTGCTGGTCCGCCAGGTTCCGGCATTGCTGCACGCTACGGATATCGACGCTCTGGTGCGGGATGTGCTGTCCGATCTGATAGAACACGGCACGAGTCAGCGCCTGCAGGATACGATGAACGAAATACTGTCGACCATGGCCTGCCATGGTTCGGTGCGCGCGCACCGCCGCCTGTCGGTCGAAGAGATGAATGCCCTGCTGCGGGATCTGGAAAACACCGAGCGCGGCGGCCAGTGCAACCATGGAAGACCGACCTGGGTGCAGATCGATCTGGCCGAACTGGACAAGCTGTTTCTGCGCGGTCGATGATACCGCGGCGCGGTCTCGCAGTGCGTTTGAATGACAGAATCCGTCAATCCTGACATCCTGCCGCCCGCCGTTTTTCTGATGGGGCCGACGGCCTCGGGCAAGACGGAGCTCGCGGTCCGGCTGGTCAGGCACTTCCCCGTGGAAATCATCAGCGTGGATTCGGCGATGGTTTACCGGGGTATGGCCATCGGTACCGCCAGGCCGGATGCCGAACTGTTGCGGACGGCACCCCATCGTCTGATCGATTTCCGCGACCCGGCCGAACCGTATTCGGCCGCCGAGTTTCGCCGGGACGCACTGGCGGAAATGGCGGATATTACCGTCAGGGGTCGCATCCCCTTGCTGGTCGGTGGCACGCTGCTGTATTTTCGCGCCCTCGAGCGCGGTCTGTCCGCCATGCCCCCGGCAGACCCCGAGGTGCGTGCCCGGCTGGACGCCGAGGCGCGGCATATCGGCCTGGACGGTTTGCATGCGCGCCTGCGGGAAATCGATCCATCCGCGGCGGCGCGTATCCATGCCAATGACCCGCAGCGCATCCAGCGTGCGCTGGAGGTCTATGAGTTGACCGGACAGCCGTTAAGTGAATTCCATGAGCGGGGTCGGGTGGCGGCGTTCCCCTACCGGCTGACCAAGCTGATCGTGGCGCCGCGGGACCGGGGGTTGCTGCAGGCGCGTATCGAACGGCGCTTCCGGAACATGCTGGCCGCCGGGTTTGTCGATGAAGTCCGGGCGCTCTATGAGCGGGGGGATCTCAATGCTGAACTTCCGGCCATGCGCGCGGTCGGTTATCGTCAGGTCTGGGCTTTTCTGGCCGGACGGACGGGCTATGAGGATATGGTAAATCAGGCTATAGTCGCCACCCGCCGCTACGCCAAGCGCCAGCTGACCTGGCTGCGCGGCGAAGTCAACGGGAAATGGTTTGTCTCGGAGGACCCAAGTGTCGCCGAGCGGCTACGCCTGCATTTGCATAACCGGCTCAATCACTTTTAAAACAAGTATGTGATTGTCCTTAAAATTTAGTATTATATCCTGGCCTGCGACAGGCATGTTTGCAGAAGCAGATGTACCCAGGGAGATAATATTTTGGTTTATGGGACTAGAAAAAGGAGAACTGACATGAATAGAGGACAATCTTTGCAAGACCCGTTTTTGAATGCTCTGCGCAAGGAGCGAGTCCCGGTGTCAATTTATCTGGTCAATGGGATCAAACTTCAGGGACAGATCGAGTCCTTCGACCAGTTTGTGGTGCTTCTCAAGAATGCCGTCAGTCAGATGGTCTACAAACACGCGATCTCGACGGTCGTGCCGGCACGCAATGTGCGGTTCTCGGGATCTGAAGCCAATGACACGATTGACACGAATGAACCGGGGAATGCCTGACAGCATACATACCCGGGCGGGTGGCTGATTGCTCGAACGCCCCGACAGCGGTGAGAGGGCTGTTCTGGTCCATGTGAACTTCCCCTCCGAAACCGACCAGGAGGATCTCCAGGAGTTCATTGAACTGGTTCGCTCCGCCGGCGCGGTCCAGGTCGCGGTTATTACCGCGACGCGCCCCTCGCCGGAGCCCCGGCTGTTCGTCGGCCAGGGCAAGGCCGAGGAAATCCTCGCCGCGGTGCAGGCGCATCAGGCCGATGTGGTCATATTCAATCATGCCCTGCGTCCCAGCCAGGAGAGGAACCTGGAACGGCTTCTGTCCTGCCGCGTGCTGGCACGCACGGGGCTGATACTGGACATCTTCGCCCAGCGGGCGCGCTCTTTCGAAGGCAAGCTGCAGGTGGAGCTGGCGCAACTGCGGCATTTGTCCACCCGCCTGGTCCGGGGCTGGACCCATCTGGAACGCCAGAAGGGTGGTATCGGCCTGCGCGGCCCGGGTGAAACCCAACTGGAATCCGACCGCCGCATGATCAACGCACGCATCAAGATGATCAACAAGCGTCTGGACAAGGTGGGACAGCAGCGCGAGCAGGGAAGGCGGGCGCGCAGCCGGGCCGAGGTGCCGACAGTCTCGGTCGTCGGTTATACCAACGCCGGGAAATCAACCTTGTTCAATGCCCTTACCGGCGCTCACGTCTATGCGGCCGACCAGCTGTTCGCCACCCTGGATCCAACCCTGCGGCGTATCGAACTGCCGAGCGTCGGTGCGCTGGTGCTCGCCGACACGGTGGGGTTCATCCGTCATCTGCCGCATGACCTGGTGGCGGCGTTCCGCGCCACGCTCGAGGAGACCTGTCAGGCCGATTTGCTGCTGCACGTGATCGATGCGCATGATGCCGAACGCCGGGCGCACATCGAGCAGGTCAACGCGGTGCTGCGTGAAATCGGCGCCGATGCCATACCCCAACTGTGTGTCTATAACAAAGTCGATCTCACGCAGGACGAACCGCATGCCGAACGCAATGGCGAGGGGGTGATCGACAGGATCTGGCTGTCCGCCCTGCGCGGGAAGGGTCTGGATCTGCTGACGTCGGCGTTGACGGAGTATTTTCAGGGGGTACAGGTTCACGGCTGGTTGCGCCTGCCGCCGCAGGCGGGCGCGATACGCTCCAGTCTGTACCAGACGGGAAGCGTTCTTTCCGAACGGGTGGATGATCTGGGCCGGTGGTGGATCGAGGTCCGTATGCCCCGCTGTGACATCGACCGGTTGCTGGGTGATGCGGCATCGGGCTGTGAATATCACTCCGCCATTTCCGCCGATCTCCTTGCGGGCACTGCCCAAGCTTCTTAAACTTAACCCTTTCGTGTCCCGTACCCGTTTCGCGGCGAGGGTGCGTTCAACTTTGAACTGGAGCTGTATATGGCCTGGAATGAACCGGGTGGCGATAAACGGGACCCCTGGGGAGGGAAGGGCGGCGCTGAGGGCCCTCCCGACCTGGACGAGCTGGTGCGCAAGCTGCGCGACGGCATGAACCGCCTGTTCGGGGGACGTGGCGGCAGGGGTGGTGGCGCCGTTTCCGGCAGCCCCATCAGTTTTGGGTTCATCGCCGGCCTGGCGCTGGTTATCTGGGCATTGTCCGGCATATACATCATTGATCCGGCCGAGCGTGGCGTGGTGTTGCGGCTGGGCGAATTCAAGGAGATTACCGGGCCGGGACCGCACTGGTACTTGCGCTTCATCGAAACCGTTGAAAAGATAAACATCGACCGGGTGCGCACCGTGAGCCACAAGGCCAGGATCCTGACCAAGGACGAGAACATCATCCAGGTGGAACTGGCCGTGCAGTACCAGATCAAGAACGCCGAGGATTACCTGTTCCAGGTGCGCGACCCGGACTACACCCTGCAGGAAGCCACCGAGAGCGCGCTGCGTGAAGTCATCGGCGGGATCACGATGGACAGCTTCCTGAGCGGCGGCCGTGGCGATCTCGTGTATCAGACCAAGGAGCTGCTGCAGACCATCCTGGACCGCTACCAGACCGGGTTGATACTGACCAGCGTCAACCTGCAGGACCCGCAGCCGCCGGAAGAGGTGCAGGGCGCCTTTCAGGATGCCATCAAGGCGCAGGAGGACGAGGTCCGTTTCAAGAACGAGGCCGAGGCCTATGCGCGCGATATCGTGCCCAGGGCACGGGGCGATGCCCGGCGCATGCGCGAGGAGGCGGGCGCCTACAAGGAACAGAGCATCGCCAGGGCGGACGGTGAATCCAGCCGTTTCCTGCAGACCCTGAAGGAATACAAGAAAGCCCCGGAGATCACCCGCAAGCGGCTGTACCTGGAAACCATGGAGGAGGTGCTTGCCAACACCAGCAAGATCATCCTGCAGGTCGATAACGGCAACAACCTGGTGTATCTGCCGCTCGACAAGCTCCTGCAGCCGTCCTCCGACTTCACGCTACAGACGCCGGAGGAGACACACACGGGTGTCGAATCCACATCGAGGTCACCGGACCCGGTACGCCGGCGCAGCACGATCAGACAGGGAGAGAGGTAATGGCGGCGTCAAGAATGCTTGCAGTGGTGCTGGCGATCGGCCTGATCGTCGCGTGGACCTCGTTCTTCGTGATTGACGAGCGTCAGCTGGCGATCAAGTTCCAGATGGGTGAGATCATCGGTTCGGAATTCGAACCCGGTCTGCATTTCATGAAGCCGCTGTTCATCAACAATGTCAAGAAGTTCGACAAGCGCATCCTGACGCTGGATACCCGTCCGGAGCGGTTCCTTACCGGCGAGAAGAAGAACGTCACGGTGGACTTTTTCGTGAAATGGCGGATCAAGGACCCGGCGACCTATTACACCGCCTTCGGCGGCGACGAGCGCCAGGCGGCGCTGCGGCTGCTGCAGATCATCAACAACAGCCTGCAGCTTGAATTCGATCACCGCACTATCGTACAGCTCGTCTCGAGCGAGCGTTCCGAAATGATGAATCGCCTCACTTCCAAGGGTAATGAGGAGGTCGCCCAGTTCGGGGTCGAGATCATCGATGTGCGCATCAAGCAGATCGAACTGCCGGAGGATGTGCGCAATTCCGTCTTCGAGCGCATGCGGGCGGAACGCGAGCGGGTCGCCCGCGAACACCGCGCCCAGGGCGAGGAGACCGCCAAGGGCATACGCGCGGTGGCGGAGCGCGAACGCACGGTCATACTGGCGGAGGCCCAGCGCGATGCGGAGACCATCCGCGGTGAGGGCGATGCCCATGCGACCGATGTGTATGCGCAGGCCTACAGTCAGGATCCCGGGTTTTACCAGTTCTATCGCAGCATGAATGCCTACCGCGAGACCCTCAACAGCAAGCAGGACGTCCTGGTGCTCCAGCCGGATTCCGAGTTCTTCAAGTTTTTTAACAGTGATGCCGGCAAGCAGCCCTGAGGCGCGGGTAATCCGCCTGGTTCACGCTCCGGGCCTGTGCCCGGATTTTTTTGCGGGTGACCTCCCTTGAAATGGGACGATCTGCTGGCCGCGCTGGCGCTGGTGATGGTCATCGAGGGCATCGCGCCGTTTATCAGCCCGCAGTCGCTGCGCCGGATGCTGGAGAAGGTGTCACGCATCGATGACCGGACCCTGCGCCTGACCGGGCTGGTCAGTATGATCTGCGGTGTCATCATGCTGTATGTGGTACGTCAATAACGATACGCTGGAAGACACGATGAGCACTAGCGACCAATGGCTGCTGCCGGAAGGCATCGAGGAAATCCTGCCGCCTCATGCCTGGCGGCTGGAGTGCGCGCGCCGGGAGCTGCTCGATCTGTACTCGAGCTGGGGCTACGAACTGATCGTACCGCCCTTCATCGAATACCTGGAGTCCCTGCTGATCGGTACCGGGCATGACCTCGATCTGCAGACCTTTAAACTGACCGACCAGTTGAACGGGCGCATGATGGGGGTACGCGCCGACATGACGCCGCAGGCTGCTCGCATCGACGCGCATCCGCTCAAGCGGGAGACGCCCTCCCGCCTGTGTTACCTGGGCACGGTGCTGCACACGCGCCCGGACGGTTTTGCCGGTACGCGCAGTCCCCTGCAGGTGGGTGCCGAGCTGTTCGGCCATGGCGGCATCGAGAGCGATGTCGAGATCCTCAGTCTGGTGCTGGAGACGCTCGCGCTGATGGGGATCACGGACGTGCACATGGACCTC
>JAHKKL010000029.1 GCA_020027635.1 Gammaproteobacteria bacterium | reverse complement strand
GCGGATGCGGGCGGCAGGCGGGAAGGCCACTGGGGTGACCAGTGGCATTACGCCATCTCGCGCCTGGTGGTGGCCTGCCGCGCCTACGGACTGCGCCCGATCGACGGGCCGTTCGGCGATATCCAGGACCCGGAGGGGTTCCTCGCCGTGGCGCGCAGCGTGGCGGCGCTCGGCGTCGAGGGCAAATGGGCCATCCATCCCTCGCAGATCGCGCTCGCCAACCAGGTGTTCACCCCGGGAGAGGCCGAGGTCGAGCGCGCGCGGCGCATCCTCTCCGCCATGGCCGAGGCGGCAAAAGCGGGTCGTGGAGCCGTGGCGCTCGACGGGCGGCTGATCGATGCCGCCTCGATCCGCCAGGCCCAGGTGATGGTCGACAAGGCCGACCAGATCCAGCGCGCGCTGGCCGGCCGCTAGCCCGCACTGACAGGAACCTCACCTTGAACATCCACGAATACCAGGCCAAGGAACTGCTGAGGGAATACGGCGTGCGGGTTCCGCCAGGCCGGGTCGCGCACACCGTGGACAACGCCGCGACGGCGGCCGAGGAACTCGGCGGCGAGCGCTGGGTGGTCAAGGCGCAGATCCATGCCGGCGGGCGCGGCAAGGGCGGCGGCATCAGGGTGGCCGGGTCCATCGACGAGGTCAGACACTGCGCCGACCAGCTGATCGGCCGCCACCTGGTCACCCCCCAGACCGGGGCCGCGGGGCGGCTGGTCCAGCGCGTCCTGGTCGAGCGGGCCTGCCGCATCCACAAGGAATTCTATCTCGGCCTGGTGATCGACCGCGGCACGCAGCGCATCACGGTCATCGCCAGCGAAGCCGGCGGAATGGACATCGAAGAGGTGGCCGCGCGGCACCCCGGGCGGATCGTCAGGGAGGCGGTCGATCCCGCGGTCGGCCTGATGGATTTCCAGTGCCGCAAGATCGCCGCGAAGATCGGCCTCACCGGCCGGCAGATACCGGAGGCCACGAAGCTGATGCAGGCCCTCTACCGCTGCTTCCGGGACAACGATGCGCTGCTCGCCGAGATCAATCCGCTGGCGGTGGTGGACGAGGGCCAGCTGATGGCGCTCGATGCCAAGATGTCCTTTGACGGCAATGCCCTGTACCGGCGCGAGCAGATCACCGCGATGCGCGATTTCGACGAGGAAGACCCGAAGGAAGTGGAGGCCACCGGGCACGGGCTCAACTACATCGCCCTGGACGGCGATGTCGGCTGCATCGTCAACGGCGCCGGCCTCGCCATGGCCACCATGGATGCCATCAGCTTCCATGGCGGCAAGCCGGCGAACTTTCTCGATGTCGGCGGCGGCGCCTCGCCCGAGAAGGTCGAAAATGCCTTCCGCATCGTGCTGCAGGACCCGAGCGTCAGGATCATCCTGGTGAATATCTTTGCCGGCATCAACCGCTGCGACTGGATTGCGGAAGGCCTGGTACAGGCGATGCGCGACCTGAAGATCGGCGTACCGATCGTGGTGCGCCTGGCGGGCACCAACGTCGATGCGGGCAGGGCGATACTCGCCGCCTCGGCCTTCCCGTTCATCATGGCCGACAACCTCGACGATGCGGCCACCCGGGTGATGGCCACCCTCCGGGCAGCGCCGGCATGAGCGTGTTCGTCCACCGGGATACGCGGGTCATCCTGCAGGGGTTCACCGGGCAGCACGCGACCTTCCACGCGCAGGAATCGATGCAGAACGGCACCAACGTCGTGGGGGGCGTCACGCCCGGCAAGGGCGGCATGACCCACCTGGGCCGCCCGGTGTTCGATACCGTCGACCAGGCCGTGCAGGAAACCGGCGCGGAGGTCAGCGGCATCTTCGTGCCGGCCCCGTTCGCCGCCGACGCCATCATGGAGGCGCTGGAGGCGGGCATTCGCGTCATCGTGGTGATCGCCGATGGCGTGCCGGTGCAGGACATGGTGCGCGTGAAGCGTTACGCGGCGGACAAGCACGCCGTCATCATCGGACCGAACACGCCCGGCATCATCACCCCGGGAGCCTGCAAGGTCGGCATCATGCCCTCGCACATCTACCGGGCGGGGCGCATCGGCGTGGTCTCGCGTTCCGGCACGCTCAATTACGAGACCGTGCAGCAGATGACCGAACTCGGTCTGGGGCAGTCGACCTGCGTCGGCATCGGCGGCGACCCCGTCAACGGCGCCGATTTCGTGACCGTGCTGCGCGCCTTTGAAGAGGATCCCGACACCGATGCCGTCGTCATGATCGGCGAGATCGGCGGTCCGCAGGAGGTAGACGCGGCGCGCTGGGCCAGGGAGAATATGCATAAGCCGCTGGTGGGCTTCGTGGCCGGCGTTTCGGCCCCGCCCGGACGCCGCATGGGACACGCGGGTGCTATCATCGCGGGGCAGTCCGATACGGCGGACGCCAAGATGGACCTCATGGAGGAGCTCGGCGTCCACGTGGTGCGCAATCCGGCGCTGATCGGCGCGACGGCGCACCGGGTGTTTTCGTGAAGCAGGCGGCCTCATGCCGGCGGCTTCACGGACCGGGGTTCAGGGCCGCGGGCCCGTTCAGAACCGGCGGGTCAGCGTTGCCTGGTTACCGCCATCGGCGTTAAACTACGCGCTTTTCCATATACACTAACTCCCCGTTTTAAGACGGGTTTCTTGTAATGCAGGCAGACAGACGGAGTGTTGCATGGCGATCGAACGGACCTTGTCCATAATCAAACCGGACGCAGTGGCGAAGAACATCATCGGTGAGATCTACAGCCGTTTCGAGAAGCACGGCCTGCGTATCGTCGCCGCGCGCATGATGCAGTTGAGCCGGGCGCAGGCCGAGGGGTTCTACGCCGTGCACCGGGAGCGCCCGTTCTACAAGGACCTGGTGGAATTCATGACCTCCGGGCCGGTGATCGTGCAGGTGCTCGAGGGCGAGAATGCGGTCAACAAGAACCGCGAGCTGATGGGCGCGACCAATCCCCGGGATGCCGCCCCGGGCACGATCCGTGCGGACTTCGCCACCACCGTGGATGAAAATGCCGTGCATGGCTCCGACGGACCCGATACCGCGAAGCAGGAAATCGCGTTCTTCTTCGGTGACGGCGGCCTCTGCCCGAGGACCCGCTAGGGCACGCCCCCGGATACCACCAGCCATGCACCCTCTCTTGCCGACCGCGCAGAAGACCAATCTGCTGGATCTGAACCGCCAGGAGCTGGAGGCGTTTTTCATCGCCCAGGGCGAGAAGGGTTTCCGTGCCGCGCAGGTCATGAAATGGATCCATGGCCGCTGCGTGGTCGACTTCGATGCCATGACCGACCTCGGCAAGGGGCTGCGCGCCGGCTTGCGGGATTACGCGGAAATCCGTCTGCCGGAGATCGTCGCCGACCAGTGTTCCGAGGACGGTTCCCGCAAATGGCTGCTGCGCCTGGCGGATGGCAACTGCATCGAAACCGTATTCATCCCGGAAGCCGGCCGGGGCACCCTGTGCGTCTCCTCGCAGGTCGGCTGCATGCTCAATTGCAGTTTCTGTTCCACCGCGCGGCAGGGTTTCAACCGCAACCTCGGCACCGGCGAAATCATCGCGCAGGTGTGGCAGGCGGCCAATGCCCTCGGCAACCGGCCCGACGACACCCGCCGGATCTCCAATGTGGTCATGATGGGCATGGGGGAACCCCTGCTCAACTACGACAATGTGATTCGCGCCATGCGGGTGATGCTCGACGATTTCGGCTACGGCCTGTCGAAGCGCCGCGTTACCCTCAGTACCGCCGGTATCGTTCCGGCCATCCGCCGGCTGCGCCAGGACTGCGACGTCAGCCTGGCCGTCTCCCTGCACGCGCCGGATGACCAGTTGCGCAACGAACTGGTGCCCCTGAACCGCAAATACCCGATCGGGGAACTGCTGGCCGCCTGCCGTGACTACGTGGGTGATGACAGTCGCCGCCGCGTCACCTTCGAGTACGTGCTGCTCTCGGGGATCAACGACAGTGATGCCCATGCGCGCCGGCTGGTGCGTCTGCTGGAAGGGGTGCCGGCGAAGATCAATCTGATACCCTTCAATCCCTTCCCGGATACCCAGTACCGGTGCAGCCCGCCGGCGACCATGGAACGGTTTTTCGCCCTGCTCAACCGGGCGGGAATCGTCACGATCACCCGCAAGACGCGCGGTGACGACATCGACGCGGCTTGCGGCCAGCTGGCCGGACGCTTTCAGGACCGGACGCAGCGTCGCGCCCGCTCGATGGCTACGCAGCCGAGGACACACGCATGAACAGTCATTTCTACAGAGCGCCCGCGGCAATCCTGGTGGTTGCGCTGTCGGCCTGCAGCGCTTTTCCGACCGGCAGCGACAGCCAGCAGGCGAAGCGCATCGCCGACACCAACATACAACTGGGTATCGCCTATATGCGCCAGGGCGACAACGAAACGGCGCTCGTGAAATTACAGAAGGCGCTGGAGGCGGACCCGAATTCGGCCACCGCCAATGGCACGCTTGCGATCCTCTATGAAAACATCGGTGAAAACAAGCTCGCGGAAAAGCACTTCAAAATAGCGCTGCGACTTTCACCGGAGGATCCGCAGACGCACAACAACTATGGCCAGTACCTGTGCCGCCACGGCGAATACACCCAGGCGCTGGAGCAGTTCAAGATCGCGGCCAGCGATCCGCTCTATCCCGGCCTTGCGGGGTCCCTTACGAATGCCGGTATCTGTGCCGGCAGCATCCCCGACGCCAAGCAGGCGGAGGACTATTTCCGCAAGGCCCTGGAACACGATCAGAACTACGCCTATGCCTTGCTGCAGATGGCCAACCTCATGTTCACGCAGGGCAACAACCTGGCCGCGCGCGCCTACATCCAGCGTTTCGATGGCGTGTCCAAACCCAGCGCGGAGAGCCTGTGGCTCGGCGTGCGCATCGAGAACACACTCGGCGACATGAGCGCGGCGGGCGGCTACGCGATGAAGCTCAAGAACGATTTCCCGAATACCAAGGAGGCGGCGAGCCTGCGGGAGTGGGAGAATGAACACCGCGGCCAGCAGTGACGACGACATGCGCCGGGAATCGGTAGTCGGCGAGGATGGGATAGGCGCCATGTTGCGCACGGCGCGCAACCAACGCAACCTCCAGATCGAGCAAGTGGCGAAGGAGCTGCATCTCGATGCGCGTGTCATCACCGCCATCGAGAATGACGACCAGGCGGCGTTGCCGGAGCCGATCTTCGTCCAGGGCTATCTGCGCAGTTACGCGCGTCTGGTGGGATTGCCGGGGGACGAGTTGGTGCGCCGCTACTGCGCGCAGGGACCGAACCCTCCGCCCCTGTCGGTGATAGGGCCGCGCCGCAAGGCCCCGCTGCTGCCGCTGCCCTCGGCAAGGCTGGTACGCGGCGTCATCCTGGCGCTGCTGGCGGGAATACTGGTGTGGCTGGCCTATCCCGTCGTCGAACGGCTCGTGCTGGGGCGCGGCGGCGAGACCGAGGTGCAGCAACCGGGGCGCCTCGGCCTGCCGCCGGTCTTTGAAGAAGAACCCCGTTCCGACGTGTCGCGATAGACCGATCATGCAAAGCGTCGACGGCTTCGGGGGCGCGCCCCCGTCGGGCAGGCAGGCAAGCCAGGACGGCAAGGCCATAGCGAGGACCCTGCAGGCGGTTCGCGGCATGAATGATATCCTGCCGGAGCTGACGCCGTCCTGGCAGTATCTGGAGGATGCGATGCGCCGGGTGATACAGGCCTACGGCTATCGCGAGATCCGTCTGCCGCTGCTCGAAAAAACCGAGTTGTTCAAGCGCTCCATCGGCGAGGTGACGGATATCGTCGAGAAGGAAATGTACACCTTCGAGGACCGCAACGGCGACAGCCTGACGCTGCGTCCGGAGGGCACGGCCGGTTGCGTGCGCGCCTGCATGGAACACGGTCTGCTGCATAACCAGGTCCAGCGACTCTGGTATGCCGGGCCGATGTTCCGGCACGAGCGTCCCCAGAAAGGGCGCTATCGCCAGTTTCACCAGTTCGGCGTCGAGGCCTTCGGCATGGAAGGGCCCGATATCGACGCCGAGTTGATCCTCATGACGGCGCAGCTGTGGAAGACGCTGGGCCTGAAGGGGGCCGTGCTGCAGCTCAATTCGCTCGGGACGCAGGCCTCGCGGGCAGCCTACCGTGAGGCGCTGGTTGAGTACTTCCGGGGTTGCCTGACGGATCTGGATGAAGACAGCCGGCGGCGCCTGGACGGTAATCCGCTGCGTATCCTCGACAGCAAGAATCCGCGGATGCAGGCGGTGATCGGCGGAGCGCCGCGGCTGCCGGATTACCTGGATGTGGAGTCGCGGGTCCACTTCGACGCCCTGCGCGCCCTGCTGGATGCGGCGGGCATCGACTACGTGGTCAATCCGCGGCTGGTGCGGGGGCTGGACTACTACGGCAAGACGGTATTCGAGTGGGTCACCGACAGGCTGGGCGCGCAGGGCACGATCTGCGCCGGTGGCCGCTATGACGGACTGGTGGAATACCTCGGCGGCCGGCCGACACCCGCCGTCGGTTTTGCGCTGGGTCTGGAGCGCCTGATCGCGCTGCTCGAAGCCGAAGGCGTCGACCTGCCGGACAGCAACCCGCATGCCTATCTCGTGCTGAGCGGGGACAAGGGTGTGCGCCGGGGCATGGTCTTCGCCGGTGAGCTGCGCGAGGCCGTGAAGGGTCTGCGCCTGCTGACCAATTGCGGCGGCGGCAGCTTCAAAAGCCAGTTCCGGCGCGCCGACAAGAGCGGCGCCGGCCTCGCGCTGGTGATCGGCGACGATGAGGCCGAACGCGGACAGGTCACGCTCAAGCCGCTGCGCGGGGAGAGCGCGCAGGAGACGCTCTCGCAGACAGATGCCGCCGGCCGTCTGGGCAAACTGCTCGGACTCGAGCTGAACGCCTGATGGCGGATTGACGGTTAACATGATGCGTCCGAATCGCTTCCACCGTCACTGCCATATGACGAAATTTCTACTGTCGTAGTAAATGAGTATTCCTTCTCCTTCCAGAGGGTGTTGTGAAACAACGTAGGGTGCGCCGTGCGCACCGAAGAGAACATGCAAGCGGTTGATTCATGGTGCGCACGGCGCACCCTACGGGATTACGAACACCTTTTGCGACACTCTCTGGTGGGAGAGGGGGTTACCGGGACAGCAGTGTTACAAATAGCTACAACGAAGATTCTGAATTCATGAACGGAGATGTCGATGGAAATCAATGAGACGGACGAGCAGCGGCTCGAGACCATCAAGGCCTGGTGGAAGGAGAATGCCAGTTCGCTCATCACCGGCCTGCTGCTGGGTCTCGCCTTGCTGTTTGGCGGCAAGACCTGGTTCGCCTACCAGGACCGCAAGTCGGAGGAGGCATCGAATATCTATGTCACCATGACGAGCGCGCTCGCACGTGGCGAGGAGGGTCTCGTCAATGACCGGGCGGGCATCCTGATCGGGGAGTACCCCTCGATGCCCTATGCGACGCTCGCGGCGCTGGCGCTGGCGAAGGTGAAGCTGGAACAGGGCGAACTGGAGGCCGCCCACGCGCAGTTGCAATGGGCGCTGGACAAGACCGGTTCCGAAGCGCTGCGGCCGTTGGTGCGTCTGCGGCTGGCGCGGGTGATGCTGGCCGAGGGCAACCTGGACGGCGCCGAAGCCCTGCTGGCGCAGTCCCGGCCGGAAGGCGCCTATGCCCCCCTGTATAACGATCTGAGGGGGGACATCCACGCGGCCCGCGGGGCTGTCGCCGAAGCGCGGGCGGCATACGAAAGCGCGCTGGCCGCCCTGTCGGCGGATTCGGCCGAACACCGGCTGGTGCAGCTGAAATATGAAAACATGGCACCGCCCACCGTGCCGGGTGACGGCAAATGACGCGAGTCGCCGTCGTCCTGCTGACCGTCCTGCTGGGCGGTTGCTCTACCATCTCGGGCTGGTTCTCGGGGGATGACAATGCCGTGCCTCCGGCCAAACTGGAAGAGATCGCGGATCCGGTGCCGCTGAAGGAGTTGTGGAGTACGGATATCGGCGTCGGCTACGACAAGCAGTCCGTCAATCTGGTGCCGACGGTGCAGGGCCCGTATCTGCTGGCCGCCGACCGTGATGGCAGGGTGGTCGAGCTGAGCGCCGAAACCGGCAAGAAACTCTGGGAGACGAAGACGGATACCTCGATATCGGCGGGCCCCGGCGCCGGCGGAGGACTGGTCCTGGTGGGAACCAGCGATGCGGAAGTGCTCGCCCTCAGCATCGACGACGGTTCCATCGTATGGCGTGCGCAGGTCTCGAGCGAGGTCCTGGCGGTGCCCAGGGTCGACGTCGGGGTCGTGATCATACAGACGGCGGACGGTGCCATCACGGGACTGAGCAGCAACGATGGCCATCAGCTCTGGGTCTCCGACCATACCGTGCCGGTGCTTACCCTGCGCGGCACCAGCAGCCCGGCCGTGGAGCGGGGTGCCGTGATCACCGGATTCGCCAGCGGCAAGGTAGCCGCCCTCGCGACGGCTAACGGTTTCCAGATTTGGGAAACCAGTATCGCGATTCCCCAGGGACGCTCGGAGCTGGACCGCCTCGTCGATGTCGATGCCGATCCGGTCATCGTCGGCGACACGGCCTATGTCGTGTCGTACCAGGGGAAGATCGCGATCATCGACCTGCGAAACGGCAATCTCGGCTGGACGCGCGAGATGTCGTCCTATGCCGGTCTGGGGGTGGACTACTCCCAGGTCTACGTCACCGACGTGGACAGCAAGGTCTGGGCGCTGTCGCGCGACAGCGGCACCTCGGTCTGGAAGCAGGAGAAGCTGCATAATCGCGCCCTGACGGCGCCGGAGCCTTTCGGCAGCTATGTGGCGGTCGGTGATTTCGAGGGTTACCTGCACCTGCTGTCGAGCTATGACGGCCACATCGCCGCCCGGGTCAAGGTCGACGGCAAGGGCATCGCGGCGCGTCCCCAGGCCGTGGGCGATGTGCTGTATGTCTACGGCAAGGGTGGGAAGCTCGCCGCCTACACGCTTCGCGGTGGCTGAAGCCTCCCGGCCGGGACCGTTGCGACCGGGCAGGGTTAGCCGCGTCACCGCCCGTCCGTCCTCACCGGGACGAACATCCCCCTGATCCGGGTAAATAGCCACGGAAGCACGCGGAAGACACGGTTGTGTCAGTGTATAGTCCGTGTTTTCCCGTGTGGTTCGAAGTACACGGATGTACAAGTGTCGCGGGAGGCAGGAAACCGGAAGCGACCCGTGGCCAATTGTACTTTCCGATAAACGAATGGTACTTACTTAAGCGCTTTTGATAGGAGGTAGCCTGGGTTGAACGCAGTGAAACCCGGGTTTCGCCGTCGCTCAACCCAGGCTACATCTCAAGTAAGCGCCATTCTCCGATAAATGATATCCCTTAAGTAAGCGGCACTTCCCCATGATACCGGTCATCGCCCTGGTGGGCCGCCCGAATGTCGGCAAATCCACGCTGTTCAACCGCCTGACCCGCACGCAGGATGCGCTGGTCGCCGCCGTGCCGGGGCTGACCCGTGACCGCAAGTACGGCGACGGCAGGATCGGCGACCGGCCGTTCATCGTCGTCGATACCGGCGGACTGGCGGCGGGCGATGCGGAACTCGACGGCCTGATGGAGCGGCAGGCCTGGCAGGCGATCGAGGAGGCGGACCTGGTGTTTTTCCTGGTCGATGCCCGCGAGGGCCTGACCGGCGTCGACGAGGACATCGCCGCGGATCTGCGGCGCCGCGGCAAACCGCTGCTGCTGGTCGCCAACAAGACCGACGGCCTCGACGCGGACACCGCGCTGGGCGAATTCCATCGGCTTGGACTGGGCGAGCCGCAGCCGGTCTCCGCCACGCACGGGCGCGGCGTGGAACGCCTGGTGCGAACCGCGCTGGCGCAACTGCCCCTGCCGGCGGATGGCGAGGCCGTGGAAGGGTCGGCGGATGAACTCGCCGTGCGCGTTGCCGTCGTGGGACGCCCCAATGCCGGCAAATCGACCTTGATCAACCGCATGCTCGGCGAGGAGCGCGTGCTGGCGAGCGAGCAGCCGGGCACCACGCGCGACAGCATCTTCATTCCCTTTGAACGCGATGGCGTGGCCTACACGCTGATCGATACCGCCGGCGTGCGCCGCCGGGCGCGGGTCACGGAGGTGATCGAGAAGTTCAGCGTCATCAAGACGCTGCAGGCCATCGATGCGGCCCACGTGGTCATTCTCCTGTTCGACGCGCGCACCGGCATCGGCGAGCAGGACGCCACCCTGGCCGGGTATATCGCGGAGAAGGGCAGGGCACTGGTGCTCGCCGTCAACAAGTGGGACGGACTGGAGCCGCACGAGCGCCGGATGATCAGGGACCAGCTCGATCGCAAGCTGCCGTTTCTCGGCTTTGCCAGTGTCCAGTTCATCTCCGCCCTGCACGGCACCGGCGTCGGCGAGCTCTTTCCGCTGGTGTGCCGGGCCTATGCCTCGGCGATGCGGGAATTGGCGACACCGCAACTGACGGAAATCCTGGAGCGGGCGGTCAACGCCCATCAGCCGCCGCTCGTCCGGGGGCGGCGCATCAAGCTGCGCTACGCGCACCAGGGCGGGCGCAACCCGCCGCTCATCGTGATCCACGGCAACCAGACCGAAAGCGTGCCGGATGCCTACCGGCGCTACCTCGAGAATGCCTTCCGCACGGCGCTCAAACTCACCGGCACGCCGGTCCGCATCGAATTCCGCACCGGCGGCAATCCCTACCAGGGTCGCCGCAACGTACCCACGCCGCGCCAGGTGAGCCGCCGGCGCCGCCTGATGCGGCACGTGAAGGGGTGATGCCAGGGCTGGCCTTCGCGCGCGGGGCTTTTTTTGTAGGAGCGGCCTTGGCCGCGAACGGTTGCATGGAGGTGTGGAGTGTTCACTGCAGATTGAGTTGGAATGTAGGGTTAGCGTTCTTTGCGTAACCCACCAGGTGCGCA
>JAHKKL010000248.1 GCA_020027635.1 Gammaproteobacteria bacterium | reverse complement strand
CTTCATCTTTAGCGCTTCGGCGCGTTCATTGGCGCTGACGCCGCCCCCCGCGCCGCAGCACCAGTTCATGGTGCCGGTATCGGGCATTTCGACGAAGTTATCCGCCACCATCTTGAGCAGATTGCGCGGCTGCTCGTACACGCCACCCCGTCGGGAAATCTGGCAGGGATCATGGTAAGTCAGCCTGCGGCTCTCCTTGCCCGTGGTGCGCAGCTTGCCGGCCTTGCGCAGTTCGTCCAGGACCTCAAGGATGTGGAACACCTTGAAAGGATACGGCCGGCCGATCAGGTTCGGACCCTCCCAGCGGATAGCCATGTAGGCATGGCCGCACTCGGGGCTGATCACCGCCTTGACCTTGAGCTTCTCCGCGGCCTTGACGATCCGTTCCACCAGTACCGCCGCGATGTCCGACACCCCGATCTGGATGCCGCTGTTGGTGGCCTCGAAGGCCTCGCTCGAGAGCGTCCAGGTCACTCCGGTTTCGTGGAAAATCCGGGCTATGGCGCCGATGTACTCCGGGAAATTCATGATCTCCATGGAGGACAGCGTGCACAGGTATTCCGCACCCACCACATCGACCGGTATGGAAAAACCGATCTCCTCTTCCGTATGCCTGATCTGGGCCTCAAGGGCCGGGTATTTGACGCCCATGGGACTGCCGATGGTCACCGCGCGCTGGGTCGCCCCGATCAATCCCGGGGGTGCATGCCCTGAGGCGGCCATGCCCTCGCGCATCTTGCGGATCATATAGGCGATGTCGTTTCCGACCGGACACACCATCGTGCAGCGTCCGCACAGAGTGCAGCTGTCATACACCAGGGTTTCCCATTCGGTCAGCTCTGCATCCGTGACCGGTTTGCTCAAACCCACCGCACTGGCGAGTTTGCCCCAGAAGGTGTACTCCTGCTGCCATACCTTGCGCAGCGGTTCGAGCTTGTAGATCGGCGTGTACTTAGGATCCCGGGTCTCCGTGAAAAACAGGCAGGCCTCTGAACACATGCCGCAATGGACACAGCTGCTGAAGAAAGACGCCGTCGGTGCGTCGATCTGCTCCCTGAAAGCGTTGAGGCCGCGTGCCAGCGTCGGTCCGCTCATGAGTTCACCCCCCGATAGCCGGCGATGGCGCCGTTGTACCAGCGCGAGATGAATAGCGTGAAGGCATGCGCCAGCTTGGTAAACGGAAAGGCTATCATCAGCAGTTCCACACTGAGTATATGGATGGCGATCAGGGTCGGCGGCGGCAGCCCGATGCGGTGAAAGGCGACATAGCCGGTAATCACCGGCAGGATAGTCAGGAACCAGACGAAGTAGTCCTGGAAGCGCGACAGGAACCGCAGCACTGGGTCCTTGATCCGGTGCAGCAGCACCACCACCAGCGCGATGATGGTAATCACGGCGGTTGCATCCACCACCGGCGTCGGCAGGGCCGGCCAGCCGATGCCCAGCACCTCGTCGATGACCAGAATGTGGGGAGCAAACAGCAGGATGGTGACAAACAGGCCGGTGTGAAAGACATACCCGGCGATCAGGGTGAACCCCGAGCGTTTGAAGGTACCACTGTCGGGCCAGGTGCGTGTGATGATGGTACGAAAACCACCGGCGACCGCCGAGCCGCGCGCCTCGGCCAGATTGGGCTTCCGCCCGAGGATCAGTATTTCCAGAATCCGCACGATGATGCCGACGACGAATATGGCCGTCGCGATCTGGAATGCCGGACCCCGCACCCACAGCAGAAATTCGGTTTCCGTCATCGCTCAGCCCCCCTTCTCAAGGTCATTGATAGTGACTTTCTCATGCTTGCGTGCCGCGTGTGCTTTCCTGGCCCGGTTCAGCCCGCCCAGTGCGAGTCCGGCCGCCACCCCGGTCGCCGCGCCGTAGAGAACCGTTCGTGCCGTATCTTCCGTCGGTATGGACAGGGCATGGTAGAAACCGCCGGCATCCCAGAAATCCGGTTGTGAGCAACCCAGGCAGGGATGCCCGGACTGGATCGGAAAACTGGTCCCCTGGTTCCACTTGGTCGTGGCGCAGGCGTTATAGGTCGTCGGCCCCTTGCAGCCCAGTTTGTAGAGACACCAGCCCTTCTTCGCCCCCTCGTCATCGAAGGATTCGGCAAACAGGCCCTTGTCGTAGAACGGACGCCGGTAGCACCGGTCATGGATGCTTTTGCCGTAAAAGGCCAAGGGCCGGTGCAGTTCATCGAGTTCCGGAATACCGAAGGTCAGGAAGTGGGTGAGCACGCCGGCGATCACCACGGGGATCGGCGGGCAACCCGGTACATTGACGATAGGCTTGTCGCTGATCAAGTCGGTAACCGACACCGCGCCGGTGGGGTTGGGACTGGCGTGCGGAATGCCGCCGAATGAGGCGCAACTGCCCACCGCAACGATCGCCGCCGCCCCCGCCGCGGCTTCCATGAGCATCTCCACGTTGCTGATGCCGGCAATGGTCGAATAGCCGGGATTCCCCGTGGGAATCGAGCCGTCGACCACCAGCACGTACTTGCCCCAGTTTTCCTTCATGGCCGACTCACGGGCATCCTCGGCCCCGGTGCCGGAAGCGGCTTGCAGGGTGTGATGGTAGTCGAGCGAGATGGTATTGAATATGAGGTCCTCGATCGAGGCGGCATCGCTGCGCGTCAGTGATTCCGTGCAGCCGGTACATTCCTGGAAGGACAGCCAGATCACCGATGGCCGCCGCGCTTTCTCCAGGGCGGCGGCGATGGCGGGAACCATGCCGGGTGGCAAGGCCAGCAACGAGGCGGTCGCGACACAGAATTTGAGAAACCCCCTGCGGGAGATACCCTGTTGCCGGAGTATTTCTCCCAGCGTCTGGTCATTTTTCATTGGTAAGGCCTCCTGCTAACGCATGTGGTAAAGCACAATCAACCGCCCTCAGAACGCCTCAAACAATGCTATGGCATTAGTGAAGCGTCAAACCACCCTACCGCCGCCGTCCTGCGTCAATCGGGCTTCGAGTCGCTGCAGACCGGCGGCGATATCCTCGGTCTGTGACCTCAGCAGCGCCGGGGCGGAGGTCACCTCCACGAACTTCCCGACAATCTGATCGTCGCGATTGTAGTGGGTGACCACCCAGACACCCGGATAGGACGTTTCGCGGAAGTCGCTTGGTCCCAGTGCCGACAATGTAGCGCGCACCTCGCCCTCGCCCAGAGCCTGTTCGATGGCAGCCTCCTCGCCCGGTGCCAGCGGAATGCTGCGCAGGTCGATGACGGTCTCCTTGCCCTGTTCCAGCAGTTGCGCGAGGGCATGCCGTATCTCATGCAGCAGCGGCTGCACGTTATGTGTGCCGGCATCGCCGACCTCGATCGCAAACTCTGCCAGTGTCGTCCGTGCCATGCGGATTCTCTCAGCCCTGCCTGACCGGCGGGCACTGCGGTTCGGCGGACCAGACCAGCAACGGGCAGTTGGCGTGCCGGATAACCTCGGCGGTCACGGATTCTTCCAGCGCACGCCGGTTACCGGACGTTCCGTGAGTGGCCATGGACACGAGATCGATGCTCATTTCATCAATTTTGTTGAGAATCTCACGTATCGGTCGCTTGTAGGTGGACATATCCAGCGACACCTTCAGGCCGGCATTTGCCAGTTTGACACTGTGCGCCTGCAGGGCGGCCTTGATGGCAGAGCGGTACTTCTCCGGTTCGGCGGTTTCCATTTCATCATGAAAGATGACCACTTCCGAATCATGCGCCTTTGCGAAGACTTCAACGCAACTGAGAATCGCGGCCGATGCATCCGTACCGTCCAGCGGCACCAGGATGCGCCGGAACAGGTCCTCCTTGCGTCTGTCGGCCGGTTCGACGCGTGAGCTGTGCAGTATGAAGACGGGACACGGTGATTGCCTGAGCACCTGTTCAGTTACGCTTCCTTCGCGGATCCGCTCCAGTCCCGTGCGTCCATGGGTGGACATCAGCAGCATGGTGGCAGGATTGAGCA
>JAHKKL010000247.1 GCA_020027635.1 Gammaproteobacteria bacterium | reverse complement strand
CGCACCCGGTTCCGGATGACGCGCGTCGAAAAACACCAGCACCAGATCCGAGAGGTCAACGATATGGTCGGTAAGTCTAAGTGTCGCCGTACGCTGGGAATCGGCGTCGAACCCCGGTGAGTCAATGATTATCCGACCCCGCAATCTTTCACTCGGACATGTCTTGAGCTGGAGATAGCTGTCCACGCGACGTCCTTCACCCTTTGCGACCTTTTCGAGTTCATTGCTGATCTGGTAAAAAGGAAAACGTGGATCGGCATCCAGCGCCACCCCGGGGAGTGACTGTGACGGATGTTCTCCCCCGTAACAGATCACCGTAAACTTGTCGTCCACGGCCTGATTGCCGGTCTGCTGTAATCTGGCGCCGAGATAGTGATTGATGAAGGTTGATTTGCCTGCCGAGAAGGTCCCCAGCACCGAGATCATGGGCCACCAGGATATCTGGGTGGCGAAGGATTGTTCCGTGTCCAGCATGCCGAGTGCATAACCCGCCTGGTCAAGGTGGCGATAGCTCTCGACGGCGGACACCAGAACCGGATTCTCCTTCCTCAGGTGCTGTTCCAGACTTTTCAGCCGTTGTTTGATGGTCTTCCCTGCGCTGGTCATTGACGATTCCTGCAGAACAGCATGGGCAGAGATCTCAAGCCTAGAATTCCCCCGTGGCGCCCCGATTCATGATATCCAGTATGGTGTCTTTGACCGCAATGGCGTCTTTCTGCAGCGCCTCCGGCAAGACTTTCCCGCCGTGTATCATCATGTCCATGTTGAGTGTATAGAGCCAGAGTTTGCCTTGCGTATCTTCGATCAGCGAGATCCGGCAAGGCAGATAAGCCGAGAAAGCGACCGAATACTCAAACAGGCGGGAAGCCGTCAAGGGATTGCAGAACATATAAATCTTGAGGAACCGCTGCGACTGGCCCGTCATGGCCTGCACCTGTTCTGAAAGTGGCAACTCACCAACATTCTTGATGTTGTGTTCATTGGCGACAAACCGCATCGTCTGTTCAACATCCTTCCAATCCAGACCCTCCTTGACGGGAACCTTCCAGACCGTTGCTTCAGCAGCGTTGCCCGTCTCGATCAGCTTCTTGGCCATATCGAGATAAACCTCGGGGGCCTTGCTGTCAAATGAACGGAGATTGGTCAGGCTCTCGCCCAGCTGTGTCGCCATGTAAATCATTCCGGCGACCAGCAGCAGCCCAATCAGGGCAAGCAAGTTCCAGATTAATCTGAACATTCTTTTTCACCTGATAAAACGTAAAGGGGCATTCAGTGATTTCCGGTCGTTGCCGCTGAGGTAATGAGTTTATCCAGTTCATCAGCCTGCTGTCCGTTCAGTCCACGTATCACATTGACCAGTTCGCGCGCCGATTCAAGACGCCCTTCACTGATGAGCCGCGTCCCGGCCTCGTAGTATGCCGCAGCGGCATCTTCCCAGCGCCCCTGGGAGAAGTACATATTGCCGAGCTCTCCATATCCATCAGGATTCTGCGGTTCAAGTTCCGTCAGTGCACGGTAGTTTTTCTCGGCGTCATCATAGTTGTGCAACCAGAATGCCTCACGTGCCGCGGCCAGGAGCTCATACGGTTTCACTTCGGTGGTTGAACTCCGGGGAGAGGGCGCGGCGCTTGGCCGCATTTCTGCGGCTGTGATGGGCACAGTACCAGGGGCTGTCATCCCTGCTGTCGCTGACGTTCCTTCAGCGGTTGCCGTGACGGGGTTTGATTCCTCCCCTATCGCGGGTGTTTGAGACCGGGTTTGCGATGCTGCCTCCCGGGGCATCCCGGATTCCGATGAAATCTCTGCAGCGACGTCGGCAGGTCGTGTACCAGCGACGGAAACTGGTGCTTCGACTTGAGGTCCGGCCGGAGTTTCTTCGGAAGGAGCGGGTACTGGTACGGCGTCTGTAGCTGCAGTGCTGCTTGCCTCACCGATGCCTGCGCTTGCGCCCTCGACGGATCCGGGTTCTTCTGCAGCGGGCGGCGGCACCTCTTCAGCAGGCGCTTGCCGGGTTTCAGCGACGCTCCCGGCGGCTGTTTCCGCTGCCGCTGTCTCTTGCACAGCAGGCTCGGCGGCAATTTCTTCAACGGTCACGCCCTGTGGCGCCGCCATCGGGGTTCCAACTCCGCCTTCGGGCGTCGTGGCAGGCGCTTCGACGGGGGGTGCAGCCGGTGCGGATGGCGTCGCTTCAACCGCTTCTCCCGCAGCCGTTTCCTGTGTTACTGCCATACCACGTTGGAGGTTATCCTGATTGCCGCCGGCATCCGCCATCCTCTCGGACTCAGGCATCAGAAAATCGGGAAGCTCGAGATCGGGGAACAGTTCACCGCGATAGATAAATCCGATACCCAGTAATATGACGACAACGATCGCAAATCCGTGACTTATAATGCGCGCAAGATTGTCCATCATGCATACTCCTACATAAATATCTGACTATGATTGCCCGGCCATGTCCGGATACAGCGCTTTCGCCAACGTTCTAAACTCCTGTGCCGCCTTGCTCCGCGGCCACATCTCGAAAACAGTCAACCCTTCACTCAGGGATCGGCGAAAACCGGTCCGGAGGCGTAACCGTTGTGGCAGGACGACATCAATACCCGGCAGCAGACGCAATGCCGCTTCTGTTTCGTGTGTTTCACGGATGGATTTATTTGTGTCCGCCCGATTGACGAAAGCCATCGTTTGCTGCGTACCGCTAGCCTTCATAACCTCAAGATCAGGCCCAATGATATGCAGAAAGCGCTGGGTTGCCCAGACGTCGGCCTGGCTCGGCGGAACCGGTATCAGAATACGGTCCGCTGCGGTCAGGGCTTCTTTCATGGCTGCCAGATTTGCCGCACCGACATCGATGAGCACTTCATGGCCGGCATGGGCGAGCAACTGTTCCTTGAGTACGGCCCGCACGGAGTGAATCGTCAGATCGGGTTTGTATTCCATCTCCCTGCGCAGCATCGCCAGATCACTGAAGGTGCACTGCGGATCAAGATCATAACCGATGACCGGACGATTGTTCTTCTCCAACCAGACAGCCAGGTTGAAGGCCACCGTACTCTTGCCGGAACCCCCTTTAAGATTCGCAATTATGGTAATCATGATATCGCTCTTGATCCCCGCGACGGGGAAGATCGTAATTCGAAAAACGGAGCCATGTAACGACTTACGTTCATTCGTCGAGGATGTCTGCGGGGATCAAGGATAGTTTTCCTGACCCTGCTGCCCCCGTATCACCACCTTGCGGGATGCTCATCACCTTATAGCCCGGCGGCACGGTAAACAGGTCTGCCGGCTGTTTGCCAAACCTGATATTGCGAAATTCACTGACAAATCCTTCAGGTTGCTCTTCGCGGATATTCAGATTCAGTTCGGGATCAAACCATTGGTAGGTGACACTGCTCTGCCCACCGGGACGCATGGCTTTCATTTCCCATTTCTCGGTATTGCGGCCATTCAGTGTTTCCTTGCCCACCAGACGCATTTCCATGGTTGACCCATCCGGCAGGGACTGGCGAACCGGGATATGACGCTCCTTATCCAGCCAGATTTCCATCTTGCCGGATTGCCCCTGGACTGTATTCTCCAATTCCCACTTCTCTGCGGGCCTTCCATTAACGGACTCGACGCCGATCCTGCTGCAGGCAAGATTTTGCATACCTGCACACGGGTTTGCATCCTTCGCGGCGGTACCTCCTCCCGGCATCAGCTCTCCAGGTCCCGCTGTGCGTTCCATGTAGGACTGTTGCCCGGGATCAAGCATGTACGCCGTCTGTTTCTTCAAATCGATAATCTGAACCATCGTCTTGCCGCTGACGGTGATGTCAGTGCGGACTTGGTCGTTGCCAACGTATATCCTACCCTGCTGGGATTCCTGCTGTGGCATGGATTGAACGACATCAGCGGAGAATTCTACCTGGCCTTGTCCGGCAATGGCTAAAGTGGATGTGGGCAGCAAAATTA
>JAHKKL010000246.1 GCA_020027635.1 Gammaproteobacteria bacterium | reverse complement strand
GGGCACGCCGAAAGCGAGAAGGCAAAAAGGATGACGCCCCGAAAGCGCAAAATGTCCGACGCCTAGCCAGCCTGGCGCGGCCCAAGCCGAAGGTCCTGGTCAAGTCCCCTAACTCCTGTAAACTCGGTCAGGCAGCAGACGCGGCACTCCGACGGGGTAAGCTGTCCGCCGTTACCGGAGTCGCCAGCACGGTCGGGTCGTCGAGCTGGCGCTGGCGGCGTAAACTGCGGATCTGTGGTTGTTCAAACTCACTGAAACATTTCTTGCCCCACCGCTCGCTGACCCGGATTAAGACGGCAAAGACGAGTTTGGTCACGCTCCCTTCGTCCCACAAGTGGGGAATGACCTTGGTGCGCCGCCGTTCCTCTGCAAAGGCGCGCTCCGCCAGGTTGGAAGTGCGCACGTATGGTTGGTGGCGCTGAGGGACATAGAGATGATTGAGACTGGCCTCGGCATCGTCCAGCAAGCAGCGACAGGCGGCGGGAAAGTCCCGCTGGTAGCGATTCACAATCAGCTGGCGGCGGCGCTCGGCTTCGGGCACCGTCGGCGCATCCCGCATATCCATCACCAACGCTTTGAACTCTGGCCACGCCTGGGGCGGCACTTTCTGCTGCAAGTGCTGCATTTTATGGAACCAGCAGCGAATCCGCAGCGCTTTGGGCCAGATCACATCGATGGCTTTGGTCAGGCCGGGTGCGCCATCGGTCGTGATCGTCACCGGCGTCTGCAGCCCGCGCTTGACCAAGTCCCGCAACACTTCCAGACTACTCTCATAGCTCTCACTATTGGCGGTCGAGAGGGTCAGCCGCACTTTGCGCCCCTCTTCACAGATCGCCCACACACACAACACCCCTGTCTTGCTCCCCCACCGCCGCAACGGCTCATCGACCGCATCCATAAAGAGGTACGCCACCGCATAGCCGCTCAGGTCCCGGGTGCGAAACGCCTCGTATTCCTGGCTGAGGGTGTCGGTGAGCTCACTGACCGCGCTTTTGGAGAGCACGAACGGCCCCAGCGCCTTCTCTAACCCAAACTCAATGTCCCGTTGCGACAACCCGCCCGCGTACATCTCGACGATCAACCGCTTAAGTACCTCACTGGTGTTCGCCACCTGACTCCAGAGCTGGGACCAATAGGGTTCCTCCCGCCCGCGAATTTGCGGCGCCTCCACCCGCATTACCCCTTCGGCCGTCTTCAGCGTCCCGTTCTCATACCCGTTGCGATACCCACGCTCGCTGGTGCCTCGCTCATACCGCCCGCGCCCCAACGCCTCGGCTTGTTCCTCTTCCAACGCCTCCTGCCACACGCGCTCCGTTGAGAGTCGCACTAAGCTGCTCAATCATGCCTCCCCACTTTGCGCGTCGAGCTGCCCTCGGACGAGCGCCTGGAGCTCCTGGGCTTTCCGTTCACTTGGTGCTCTCTTCTTCTCCATACGGGAGTCCTCCTTCTGTCGGTTTGTAATTTTGCTCGTTACCGAATTACTTACCCCAGAAGCGCCTCCCGTCTACTCCCCACCTTTTTACAGGAATTCTAGGACATGACCCCCGATGGGTGTAGCGACTGAGATATTTGAGCACCTGTTCCGGACTGCCCCAGGGCGGTTTGGCGTAGACCACCCACGCCGGAGCGTGCAACTGGTGGAGGAAGGTTGTCCAGGCACCATCCGCCATCAAGGGGGCACTCTCGCCCGCAAAGGTCAGTCGGTGCTGCGCGCGCAACCGCGCCAGGCCCGCGACGTACTTCCCGCGGAAGACTTGGCTCAACGCCTTCACGGCAAACAGGAAGCGCCGTCGACCCGCACGCCATTGCGTGCCATCAGGACTCAAGCCGCCGCCCGTGACCACACAGTGGACATGGACATGCTCGGTCAACGTCTGACCCCACGTGTGGAGTACAGCAGTGATCCCGAGTTCCGCCCCTAAATGTTTCGGATCCTGGGCAAACTCCTGCAGGGTTTGCGTGGCGGCCCGGAACAAGAGGTGGTAGAGCGTGCGCTGATTGACGCGAATCAGGGGATTGAGCGCATGGGGCAGGGTGAAGACGAGGTGGAAGTAGGGGACCGGCAACAGTAAGGCCTGTTCCGCCGCCAGCCACTTGGCCCGGGCGGCTCCCTGGCACTTGGGACAGTGACGATTGCGACACGAATCGTAACAGACCCGTTCCGTGCCACAAGCCTCACAGACTTCAACATGGCCACCGAGAGCAGCGGTGCGGCATTGGGCGAGCGCGCGGAGCACCCGCGCTTGTTCGTGCGAGACGTGATGCGTAGCACGGAACGCCTCCCCATACTCGCGCACGACGTCGGCTACCTCGCAGGGCGGCGGGGGCGGGTGCACTGCTCCGCTGATCACTGTCGTGGGCGACGACAGCTGCAGCATGGCTTACCTCGGCGGGAGCGGGTCCGGTAAGCCCTCTAACGGGGACCCTTGCGCCGCCATGTGACTGCGCGCCACGTGCACGTAGTGCATCGTCGTTGTGACACTCTCGTGGCCTAACAAGCGTTGCAGGGTCGCGAGATCCGTGCCCGCTTCCAGTAAATGCGTGGTAAATGCGTGGCGTAACGCGTGAATACCGCCAGCCTTGGTAATGCCCGCCCGCCGCTTGGCCGCGTAGTCCAGCTTCTGGGCGGTGGTGGGATCCATCGGGACGGGCTTGGACCGCTGCGGGAACAGCCACGGCGGCGTCGGGCGATACACCTGCCAGTAATGGCGTAACTCGACCAAGAGCCGAGGGCCGAGCAGGGTGTAGCGATCCTTGCGCCCCTTCCCCTGCTCAATACGGAGCATGTCCCGGGCCGCGTCAATATCGCCCACGCGCAGTCGCACCACCTCACTGACGCGCAGTCCGCCGCCATACGTTGTCATCAGCAGCGCTCGCTCGCGCAGCGTGGCCGTACTGGCCAGCAGTTGGGCGACTTCCTCGCGGCTGAGCACTTCAGGCAGGGTCTTGGTCCGTTTGGGTAACGGCAGATTGGTCCACGTCCGGTGTAAGGTCTGGGTGTAGAAGAAGCGCAACCCCATGACTGCTACCCGCACGCTACTGGGTGCTAGCTGGCGCTGCTCAATCAGGTAACGAACATAGGCCTGCACCTGGGCTTCACTGAGCGTGTCGGGCCGTTGATGATAGTACTTGGCCAGTCCCCGGACTGTCGCCAGATACGACCGTTGGGTCCGTGGAGACATCCCCCGCAGGATCAGGTCCTGCTGCATGCGATCGTGTAACTCGCCCATACTGACCTCCTTTCATGCCGCAGTCTGGTAGACCACGAACATGCTGTTTACGGAGGTCATGCCTCACTTCAAGGGGAGGTGCCAAGCTTCAGAACTCTGACCGCATAGGGGGCCGAGGGAAAATCTCCAAACCTTTCACCATAACGAGCCGCCGCGCAGCGGTTTCGTTCAACGCCCGCGATCACTGGCCCCGGCCAGAACGCGACCTCTCGGATTATCCAGAACCGCAATAGGGTCGGGGTCCAGTGCAACGCGTTTGTTAGCCTGTGACCTCAGGCTGTTATCGTTCATACTTGTCACGTGACACCTACACTGTAGTAAGGTCCAGCCACAACGCGGCTGGGGCAAAACGTGACAGATGCCCTACGTTGGTCGTTGCGATCACTACGTCCGCAGCCCCAAGCGTCAGAGCTTGCGCCGCCAAAATTACATCGCCGTCCAGCGCCTTGTCATCTGCGGTCGGTTGCCCCTGCTGCCGGGCCTGCGCCCAGAACACCGCCGCCTGCCGTATTGCTGCCGTGGTAATCGGCAAATACTCCAACCGACTGGTGAGGGCGTCAAGACGGGCCAGTCCCCTCTCTTTCTTGGCGCGCAGCAACTCCCGGCGCACTTCGTAGTCGGCAATCTCCGGTACGATTACACGAATGCCGCGCGTTACTAATGCCTGCAGCCACTGCGCACAGGCGACACTTTGGGGCGAACGCCTCGGATTGGTCACTAGGCCAAGCGGT
>JAHKKL010000028.1 GCA_020027635.1 Gammaproteobacteria bacterium | reverse complement strand
CCGCCCCACCGGATAGGCACCCAGCGCATAGACCAGGCTGATGATCACCAGCACGAGCGGAACCAGGCCGGGAGCGAGGCCGATGGCCTCGGCGCGCAGCAGCACGAAGGCCTCGCTGAAACGCGCCATGGAAAACACCACGCCCACGCCGAGAACCAGCCAGTAGGCCCGGTCCAGGCGGCGCATGTCGGTGGCGTTGACCGGCAGGCGCGCCGGCTTCACCGTGCGCCCGGCGGGTTCACGAACCCGCAATATCAGAATGGCGACCGCGACGGCGCCGGGCAGACCCGCCAGCCAGAAGACGGCGCGATAGTCATCCGCCGTCAGCGCCATGATCGCAACCGCCAGCAACGGCCCCACGAACGCGCCGACGGAATCGAGCGCCTGCCTGAGACCGTAGGCCGACCCCCATTGATGCGCCGGCGCCAGATCGGCGATCAGGGCATCCCGCGGCGCGCCGCGCAGGCCTTTTCCGAACCGGTCGAGGAAGCGCGCGGCAAACACCATGGTTACGCTGCCTGCCAGGGCGAACAGCGGCTTGGTCAGCGTACCGAGCAGGTAACCGGTCACGATCAGGCGCTTGCGCCGTTCCATCCGGTCGCTCAAGTAACCCGAGAACACCCGGGTGATCAGTGCGAACCCCTCGCCGGCACCTTCGATCAGCCCCAGGCTGGTCGCGCTTGCGCCCATCACCGTCACCAGGAAGGCCGGCAACAGGCCATGGATCATCTCCGAGGAGATGTCCATGAACGCACTGACCAGGCCGAGCGCCCAGATGCCCCGGGGGAGCGTCATGCGCGGGGATACCGGCGGATAGACAGGACGAGCCCGGACATACCAGGCGTGTGACGGTGACTTCGGTCCCAACCGGCACAACCAGCCCACCCGTGAACGGCAGCAGCGTACATGACGGTGTTTCCGGTCGCCGTATCAGAGCTTGTCGTTATGATCCCGGATGATCCGCCGGACCCGGAACGGCAGCCCGGCCGCCAGCGCCACGATGCCCGCCAGGCAGAAACCGACCAGGGATGACAGCGGCCAGAGCGGGTCCGGTTTTCCGGTCTGGAGATAACTCGCCAGATGCAGCGCCGCCACCATCGCGCAGGCCGCCGTAAACGAGGCCAGGTAATAATTCCGGATGCTTGCGTGACACCCGACGGCGATGGCCAGCCAGGCGAGGAACAACAGGGACAGCTGCACGGCTTCGCTCACGGGGACTTACCGCGGCGGATGATGCGGGCCGGGAGGGAATCGCTGGTTCACCGGGATCGACACGGGACCTGCCTGAACAATGGACACAGTTCAGGCAGGTCCACCATTCACCGTGATTCAACCCTTCCTATCGAGGATGCTGCTCAGTATCAGCAGCGTCGGCGCCCACAGGCCGACATAGATCCCGAAGCGCTCCGCGTGCGCCTCCTGCAGGGCCGCCCTCAATAAGGGATCCGCCACTCCCTCCATCACCTGCTTGCCGACTTCAGGCGCCACATACCAGATCGCCCACGAGGCCGGTATCGAGAGTAACCCCAGCCAGAAACAGACTTGCGCGAGTGCTTTCATTTTTCCTCCTTGTTGAGTGAACAGACTAAACCGGGTACCGCGATGGCTGCCCCGCCGATAGTAAGCACGCGGCCTTGCAAATGCTACCGGATGCTAGTCGGACAGGTAGTACTCGACCGTCGAGACGACGCGCACGTTCTTGATGTGGGGTGTACTGCTGTCCCGGTCGGAGATGGTGAACTGGCCCTGCTGGGCGCTTTTGATCTTGCCGAGACGGCTGTCGGAATCGCGGGCGAATTTTTCCGCGACCTCGCGCGCCTTGCGGGTCGCCTCCTCGATCATTTCCGGTTTCAGCTCGTTCAGTTTCGTGAACAGGTATTGGGTGCTGCCCTGGTAGCCGCCGCCCGAGAATACGATCCCCTGCTTGCCGAGTTCCACCAGCTTGTTCATCGCGACGCGAACCGCGGTCGGCTTCCCGGTATAAACCGTCACGCCCTGCACGGCCGCATAGCGCAGTTCCGCCTTCTCCCCGTTGCCGTACTGCTGCGCCATCTTGTCGGTTATCTGCGGCGCCGCGACGCTGATTTCCGACTCCTCAAAGCCGCTGGCTTGGAGGAAACGGATGATCTTCGCGGTATCGCGCTCCAGTGCCGCATACAGTGCGACCAGGTCGTTGTCGGCGCCGGTGAACTGGATCGGCCATACCGCCACGTCCGCAGGCACCTCCTTCTCCGCCAGACCCTTCACGGTGACGGTGCGCTCGAATTGCTTGATGCGGAGCGCACTGGAGCCGAGCAGGTAGCCCAGCACGGCCAGCCCCGCGAACAGAAAAATGCCCACGACCAGGGCCTCTCTGACTCTGCCGCCTTGCATGTTCCACCCCCTGTGCGCCGTGCCCCTGGAGCCACGGCTAGTGTTTGACGAAATCAGTTCCCCGTCGACCATGGCGACGGCGCGTATCGCGCTGCCGGGTTTCTTCCGCTCTTCATGTCGTCTCGGGCGACTCCCGGGACCGGTGATGCCGCGCGCGAGATCCGCATCAGCGCTTCAGGTCCTTCAGGCGCTTGTTGCCCGGTTTGTCGCCGGTTGCCTCGAGAAACCAGTTATCCAGCGCCTCCTGCTTGTCCTGCACGTGCTGCTGTTCCGCCGTGGCCTGGGCGCCCGTACACAGTTCCAGTCCGATCGCGCGGGCGCGCTGCTGCGCATCCTCGGTGGATGACGCCAGCAGACCCTCGGCGGTGAAACGCTCGATCAGCCGTTTGGCCAGTTCCTCGCACTGGAGATCGATGGCAGCGGCCTGCACCGGCGTGTAGACGGTGAGCAACAACAAGCAGCCCGGGATGGTGAATTTCATGAAACCCACTCCTTCTGAACCGTTCAGACGTTCGTCCCCAACGCGGCGCCGACGGCCGCGGTGAGCCCCATCGCCAGCGCGCCCCAGAAGCAGATCCTGACGGCGCCGGCAAGCTTGCCGGCGCCGCCCGCTCCGGCGGCCAGTCCGCCAAGCACCGCCAGCAGCAGCAGCGAACCGCCGGCGACAAGCGCGGCCATGCCCTGGACCGGGACGAGGGTGACGATGATAACCGGCATCACAGCGCCCGCCGCGAAGCTTGTGGCCGATGCCATAGCCGCCTGGACGGGACGCGCCCGGTGTATGTCAGACAGACCCAGTTCGTCCCGCGCGTGCGCGGCCAGGGCATCGTGCGCCATCAGCTGGGTGGCGACCGCTTGCGCCAGCTCGGCATCGAGCCCCCGCTCCATATAGATTTTCGCCAGCTCCTCGCGCTCAAACGCCTCGTTGGATTCGAGTTCGCCGCGCTCGCGCTCCAGGTCGGCGGCCTCCGTGTCGGCCTGCGAGCTGACCGAGACGTATTCCCCCGCCGCCATCGACATCGCGCCCGCCACCAGGCCGGCGATGCCGGCGATCAATACGGCGCCCCGGTCCGCGCTGGCGGCGGCGACGCCCACGATCAGGCTGGCGGTAGAGACGATCCCGTCATTCGCGCCCAATACCGCGGCACGCAGCCAGCCGATCCGCTGACTATAGTGGCGTTCGGAATGACGCATACCGGTGTCCCGTGTCCCGGTTCAATCCCGCGGCGTTCGCCATGAAGCGGGAGCGACCATCACGGCCGAGGCCGGCCGCCGGCGGCGAAGCCCGGGGGAATGCCAGTCCGGGCAGCGACCCATGCCGGCGCGGCGCGCGGCTGCGGCCGTCAAGCGAGGCGCAACTGCTCCAGCGTCGCGCATGCCGGTCCCCGGCTGATGTCCGGAACGATACGCAATTCGAGCGCGACTACGCCCTCGAGTGCGACCCGGTAGTCTTCGAGCTCCCGCGTCGTGTCCGGCGGGCTGAAGCGATACTGCTGACGCACAATCTCACGATAAGTCCGGCCTCCATCCCCCGACCACCTCAACACGAACTCCTGGGTACGTTCGTGCCCGGTCTCGGTGAACGCCAGGCGGATACGCCGCAGGCTCAGCGGCTCGTCAAACAGGAGGCGGATCATCTGCTCCCCGGGATTCCCCGCCCGCCAGCCGCGCGTATCGCCGGGGATCAGGGCCGCCTCGACGGGGTGGGCCGATTCCTCGGACGACAGTTCCACCCGGGCGAGCCGCTCCAGGTCGAGCCAGGCAGGCTCGGTGGACGGGGTCTCGGGGGTGTTCGGATCGAGTATTCGCTTGCGCATGGCATTAGCCCCTGATGTCTGGACAGGTACGCCGCCTCACTCCGCAACCGGGTCGGCGGCCACCCGTTTCACCCGCAGGGTAGCAGCATGAATCCGTGCCGCACAAGTGACGCCATCCCCGATGTGCCGGCATTCCGCAGGCGAACTGCGCGGTGAGTACATACTCCACCGGCTGAAAGCCGGATCGATCGGCCCTACGGCCGGGCATATTCCTGCAACGCGGCATCCGGCAGACCGCTTCGGGACGTTATTTCTGTAGGTTCGAATTTATTCGAATATTCGACCTTTCCATCCCGTTGTGCGAATACATTCGCACCAGCCATTCCCGCCCGGCGAACCGGCGCGTCAATGGGCGTTCATGAGCACCCAGATGATGATCAGGTAGAACTCAAGCAGTAACCCGCTCAGGACGATGGCCGTCGCGCTGAGCCGGCGCGGCAGCGTCATCCGCGCCGTTATCACTAGCGCCAGGGGAATAATCACGGACAACAGGAGGGCACCCCAGGACACAAAAGGTATCACCGCGGTGTAGAGCGGATCATGCCGGAAGCGTGACTGATCGAGCAGTTCACCGACAAATGCCACCAGGGCGGGCAGCAGGAAGGCGAGACTTCCACACAGCCATTTTTTCATCGCAGTGTGCATGGATGCATACCCCGTACGTTCACCGTGTCGAACGACCTGCCGCGCGCTTCCATGAGGATTCATTCCGCCACAAGACACAGCGTCGTTTCGGCCGTGGCCTTGTCGATGGTGAGCTGCACGACGCAGTATTCGTTCTGTTCAGTGACGGGCGTGGGATCGTCCGCGCAGCTGCAACCGGCGACGATGCCGGTATAGAAAATCCCCACCCTTGCGCGGATGACGCGTCCCGCGTCGCTGACGTCGATAATCATCGCATTCACCCGGGCATCGAGGGCCTGGCTGCTCGACGTCAGGCCCTGCTGCAAGGGCAGCTGCGCGCTTTCCAACCCCTCGATTTCCCGCTTGAGGATGGCGTTGAATTGAGGCGTCCCCCAGACCTGCAGCGCGTTGGCGAACCGGATCATGGGCGGTCCCGGACAGGCGTGTCAGCGGGACGGCAGCGTATGACAACCACGCCACGCGGTACGGCGCCGCGCATTGCTCGCGGCGCGCGGGACGGCGGCGTCGTCGCCGGGCACTGCGGATGGGGGCATTCAGAGCGCATGTCCGCCCAGTGCCCCGACCAGCCGCCAGAGCATGAGCCAGAATGCCGCGCCGGCCACCCCCAGGCACACCGCCAGAACCTTCAGGCGACGTCCCCGCGCGAAGGCCGCCCGCCCCTCGAGCACCGGTGTGTCGCGAATGACCCGTTGTCCCGGCAGTGGAAACCGCCGCGCGCGCATCACCTTCACGCCGAATGCCCAGAAATACAGCGCGAAACCGAGCAATGGCAGCGCCAGCGCGGCGGCGGCCAGGTAGGAAACCAAGCCGAGCCGCCGCGTGAAGCGTTCGGGGTCGGACAGCAGCCAGTCGTGCAGCGGCAGGCGATAGCGTTCCATGGCGGCCAGCAGCAGCGCACCGGCGAGGGCGCCGATCACGATGACCGGCACGGCTTGTCTACGCGCCGCGGGATCGGCTTTCTGGATATCCGCCATGCTGTCGCAACCTGTATTGGAGCCCGGTCGCAAAACAGTCTAGCACCGGTCGTGATCGCGATCACCGGCCCGGTCTGACCCGGCGCCGGTTCACACGCGCTTTATCGTGGAGCCGGCAGCGGGTGCGGGTGGCCCGGAGTGTTTCGTTAAAGCAGCGCTTGCGCGGCTGGCGGCTTTACGGGTGTTCCGTCGTTCACCAGAACCCGAACGGCGGATGCTGCCAGCCCGCCACGGTGTGGCCGTCCCGGCTGAACATCACCGAGCCATTGCCGATGCCGGGGTAGGAGTAGTACCACACGGGTTTTCCGTCGACTGTGAACTCGCGTGACGGCGTACCCAGCAGTTTCCTGATTTCCTCACTACTCATCCCGGCCTTGACGCTGCGCCACTGGTCCTTGAGCGTCTCGCGCCACTGGAATGCTTCCGGGACGGCTGGCTGTGGAGGCGATGTCCCGGCTTCCACCCGCACCGGTGCGGGGAAAGGCTGGCTACCGGTCAATGGGACCGCTGTGGCCGGGGCTGTTGTCGATGACGGCATTGGCGCCGCTCCGGTCTCAACCGGTATCGCCGGCGCGGATGTCGAGGGGCTGTCGGGCGCCGGGGCCACGACGGCCGGGGCTACCGTCGATGACGGCATGGGCGCCGCGACGGCCGCCGGAGACGGCGCTTGCGTGGCGCCGAGCTCCGACTCCATGCGCTGCACCTTGAGCTGCAGATCCTGGAGCTGTTGCTGTACGGCTTCAAGCTGGCGCCTCAATGCGGCATCGTTGCCTTCTTCGGCATGCGCCGGTATCAATGAAACCATTGTCGCCAGCACCAGAGCTGCCAGCATCAATACAACCCGCCCGGTCATCATCCTGTCGTCCCCTTCTGTAGGGTTAAATCCCTGTACCACCTAACGCATACCGCGGGTGTCACACCCGCGGATTCAATACACATGCCTTCGAAATCTGCAAGTCAGGGGCGAGCCATTGCGGCCCGCACCCCGGACACCCCATTACCAGACCAGCCAGCCTGCGAGGTATATCGTATTGTTATCGGAGGCGTCGCGCCCGCTGCCGTCGTAGTTATGATCGCTGCCATTGAACTTGCTGTAGCCGACATATTCCAGCGTGAACTGCGTGTTCTGCCATGGCAGATAGGTCGCCTGCAATATATAGCCACGGCTGTCCGGACTGCCGTTGGCGCTGCCGTCGAGCGGATTCGGCGCATACAGCAGCTTGTCCTTGTCACCCGTCGTAGTGAATCCGCCGATGGAAAACGCCGCTGCTGTCCCCAGATGGTAGGTTCCATTCAGATTCAGGGTGTCGAGCGTATTCGAGTCGCTGGCGGCCAATCCGTCCTGCACGGAACCATCCAGACTCGCGTTTTGATGGATATAGGCGCCGCGCAGCGTGAGCATGTTGTCCCCCATGGGGTGCTCGAACTGGCTGTCGAGCGCGAGATCCGTGTATTTGTCGGTCCTGCCCGATATGCCTTGTGGATAGAGTTCCGACCACAGCCCGAAGGTGCCGACCTCGAGGTTATTGTCACCGACCTTCTGCTCCCAGGCGAGCCGCCAGTAGGGCGTGACATTTTTGATGGTGTTTTCGCTGTCATTATTGGGAGCGCCGCCCGGGCCGGTACCCAGCAGGTGCGCGGAACGATAGACCGTGAAATCACCATAGAGATGATCGTTCCACAAGGTATAGCCCCCCAGTCCGGCCACCTGCTGCGCGAGGGCATCGCTGACCAGCGGCGCGGCCGTCGGCGTCGGGGCGATATCGGATGAAATGAATGGGTAACCCCAAACGGGCGTGGTGTTCCAGGGGTCCTCCACGGTCGGACTGTTGTTGAGCGTCACGCCGAAGATGGTGTCCTTGCCGGCGACTGTCGCATGATTCGCATAGCGGATGTCGGTATTGTCGAGACTGAAGCTGGTGGTGGTATCCCCGTTTGTATCTTCCGACTGGGCGTAGGTGAGCTGCAGGAATGATCCGATATGCGGAGTGATCTCACCGGCAAAGAACAGGCTGAGCTCCTGCGGCAGGGAGACATCGTTGTTCTGCGTATCCGGCTGGTTCTTGCTGGTGCGGGTGAACGAGGTGAGCAGCATCACCGACAGGGGCGGCACTTCGCTGATTTTCAGACCCGCCGCGGTGCCCTTGCCCGGGGCCTCGATCTGCTGCATGCCCGTCAGGGTGTAACCGTTAATCTTGAAATCGCGTCCGAACGGCGTCAGCTCCGGCGGTGTGGTATGACACCCCGCGCAGGGCATCCCGGTTTGCCGGGCATAACTCGGTACAGCCTGTGCATTACCCGGCAGGAACACCACGCCGATGAGCATGCACGCGTAGAGCACACCAAACACTTTGCGTAATGACATGACAGCCCTCCTTGCAGTAGTTAAACCGCGTGCACAATATGCCTAATAACGACCACCCGTAAATAAAAATATTTTGTTTCAGCCGTGCACCTTGCCAGACACATTGATGGACGGAACCATGATCCATGAGGTCAGAGTCGATAGATCCAATGAATGTTTGGTAGTGATCGGTTCAGGCAGCGGATTGATGCGATGATTGGCCATCAGGCACCCGCGCAATCAGAAGGCAATGACAGATTATCTGATAATTATGTTATTAATCTCTAATCATACGACTGGCCCCATTGATCCACGAAAACTTCGAATTGAATCTGTCGCAGGAGAAATCTCAATTATTCGAATTGGTCTTTAATCGATCGATCAGCCGGTCTATGAATCCCGCCTGCCCCCCGGTTATTTTCTTTCTGGCTTCATCGATATCGAACCATTGCCCCTTGTCGATCTCCGGGTAGTCTTCGACATGACCCGAATCCGGCGGCCATTCCAGTGCGAACGTATTGCTTTTTATCCGTGTCGTGTCCAAATCGCATTCCAGAGCCCACGCGTGGACTATTTTTTTACTCGGCTGCGTTAATTCGCCAAGCGCGATAAATTCCCCCTCCGCATCAAAACCCGTTTCCTCGGCAAATTCTCTCCTTGCGGCTTCCAGCGGCCCTTCGTTTTCTTCAAACAAACCCTTCGGAATAGACCACGCCCCCGCGTCTTTCTTTTCCCAATACGGTCCTCCCGGATGCACCAGCAGCACCTGAAGCCGACCGGCAAGGCGCCTGAATAAAAGAATTCCGCCGCTATGAACCGTCATATGCGTGTCGGTTGACCGGCCGTTACCGGAGCCTATCGACGGTCACGGCATCGCGGACCGTCGCAGCCCGCAAAGGACAAGGACAGAACAGGCAATTATCATTATCCCGACGCTCATGAAACCGAAGGTCACAACGCCCTCCCGCCACGGCAGAGCGTTATGACCGGCTGCGGTAATCGGCGACCGGGCCGACTTGCCGAGGATCGACGCCTCGTATCTTCCATACTTGCCACCTCCTTCTACGTCATGATCGACCGGGCCGGACGGCTCATCGGGACGGCTTGCCGACAATGCCTTCCGTCTTCACACCCAGGCCGTCGCGATAAAACCGGAGCGGCGGCTACTTGGGCGGCGCGGGAAACGTGGCATACGGACCTGCCGGCTCCTGATCGGGTGGTAAATAAGCCGGGGCCGGCTTGCCGGCCGGACCCAGATAGCGCAGGAACTGATACATCGCGCCGAGATCCTCCGCCGTCATGGCATTCAGGTTGAACCAGGGCATCGGGGGGCGGCGCTTCAATGACTTTGCCATGTCCACCCACTGCGCCTGCGTCAACTGGTTCGCGAGCAGCCGAAGGTTTGTCCCGTAGGTCGTTCCCCACGGCCCGCGCCAGCCGAACGTATCGCCCGTCAGCCAGCGATCCTCCGGCGTTTTTCCTTCAGAGAGCAAGTACCCCGCCGTATGACAATCGTTACATCCGGAAGTCCTCAGCAGATACCGCCCCCTCTCCACCACGTTCATGTCATAGCCGGATTTGCGTTCCAATGACGTGCCTGCATCGGGCAGTGCAACATTCACGGAACAGAAGCCAAATACAACAAAAGCCGCGCACACAATGTTCTTACAGAGGGTATTCATCAGCGTTCTCTCCTTAACGAGCGCGAATGAGGTGTTCGATGTCTATCATCAAAATCAGCCGCCGCCGAACGAAGTCGGCCGGATTTTCCTTGTCATGCCTTTCCTGCATGCCGGGTTAACAGTTTATCCAGGTGATCCGCGAAAGCTTTTCGATCACTCTGGCTTAACGCCGGCGGACCGCCGGTATCTATTCCACTGGCTCGCAGCGTATCCATAAAATCCCTCATGTTCAGACGCGCCCTGATATTTTCAGACGTATACAGTTCGCCGCGAGGAGTAAGCGCATAACCCCCCTTATCTATCACCTCCGCCGCCAGAGGTATATCACTCGTGATGACAAGATCACCAGCGACAGCCCTTTTGACAATTTCATCGTCAGCGACATCGAAGCCCGCAGTGACCTGAAGCAATTTAATGCAGCGCGACGGCGGGACGCGCACGGGCTGATTAGCCACAAGCGTCAACTGCACCCCGGTACGTTCCGCCGCCCTGAACAGAATATCCTTGATCACCACGGGGCATGCATCCGCGTCCACCCATATTTTCATTTGAGGTCTTTCGTTCACGGTCATGCCACGAAGAGCGAACTCCTCGCGCATCGACGAGTTGTCAAGATTCGCTCAGTGATGATGGACCTGCTGAGCAGGGTAAGCGAACCCCGGGAACCGGGATTTTGCATAGTCCGAATGGCAAATAGCACAGCTTTCCAACAAGCGCGAATAGTGGAACGCTACAAGCTCCGGGTCGTGGGCTTCGGCCGCCGTCCCGAGTCTTTCCGCTCTTTGATGAAACTGCGCATCGAGCTGCTTGAATTGCTCGGGAAGCGCTTGATCCAGTTCCTTTGCCTGGGTCGGAGTCAGTTTCTTCTCCATGATGTAACTGGCGCGTATTTTTGCGCTGGTTTCTTGAATTGACTTCCAGTCCGCGGTCGCCAGAGACAACGCCATTCCCTGTACTCCAGCGGTGATTTCGCGCATCTCCTCCCTGAGAAGATTCAGCAGTTCCGGTGAAAGCCGGACATCCTGATACGAGGCATGAGGCTCTGCCGCATGGGTGTTTACCTGACCCGTGGACAGGCTGCCGATAACTAAGATTGCCG
>JAHKKL010000245.1 GCA_020027635.1 Gammaproteobacteria bacterium | reverse complement strand
GCGATTGTAACAAATCATGGCAATTCTTCTGAGTTTAATACGCTGTTTCGCCTGAACTGATTGTGACGCAGCCTCGAATGCTCCTGATCGGAAGCATGTCTTGTCGCGATCGGCTTGCGTTGCCGTAAAGACTCTGCTAATTAGTCAACCGGCATACAGCACGCTGCCATTACCGGTGGTAACGGCCTGCGGCAGGCATTGTTTGGCGGCACACGCTCCGTTACCGGCCGGGATTTCCATGCCGTGCGTGCATCCGCATGGTCAGGGAACGGCGGCAGTGCGTGTTCATGGCAACACCGGATGTTAGGTCGCGCGCAATGGGCATTGGCGTGTGTGCAACAGAACAAGCCTGGAATAGAATCACGTGACCGACAACAGCATCCTGGTCGTTACCATCATTGCTATTGCGCTTCTGGCCGCGATCGTGTTCTCGGGCACCAGGCGAGGGACAGGGAACCGTGATAAAAGCAGTGAGCTGCAGAAACTGCGCCGCAGCGGGCACTACTGGGGAGTCAGGATACAGCCAGGCAGATGTACCGCCATTCGGTATTTCGCCGGCAGGCGCTTCACCTTTGATGAAGCTCCCAATTTACCATTACCAGGCTGCAGAGCCTGGCGCTGTTCGTGTACCTACATCGGGGTGCCGGAACGCCGCCACGAGGAAAGGCGAAACCGTAAGGATCGCAGGGACGCTGTCCGGTTTGACGAAGAACATGCCGAGCGTCGCTCGATCCTGGGACGCCGCCGCCAGCATAAAGCCTGGAAAGATCCAGCCGATTGACTCCTCAGGCGCCGTGTCACAGCCGGTTTGTTTCACGTTTGGATGATGCCGCGTACTGAACACGTCAACCCATCATCAAGGCAAGTAAAGGATCTCCATTCATGATAAAAATCATTATCCTGCTGCTTATCATCGGGGTCCTTGCCGGTCTGATCTGGCTGTTGCGCGGCCAGCGAACCCCCAAGCATCACTCCACCCTTGCGGCAAAATTCCCCGGGCCGACCGAGCCGGACCGTGGTGGCAATATGAAGGCACTCGAACTGGAAAAGTTACGTCAAAACAAACTGTTCTGGGGTGTGGAAATCAAGCAGGCCGGGTGTGCAGCGGCGCGCACGCTCGCCGGTGAGGAATTCGAGTTTGATGATGCCCCGGCCTTGCCACTGGAGGGTTGTACCGCCGCCATGTGCAGCTGTGCGTACATCGGTTTGAAGGAAAAACGCCAGAAGCAACGTCGTCAACACGAGCGTCGCAACGGCCTCAGGTTTGATCCCGACAAGCCTGACCGACGCTCACGCAAGGAGCGACGGCGCGGCGAAAAGTGGCGGGGTCACGATATCTAACGCGCCCGGCGTCCTGACAGGGCTGATCAGCGTTGTTCCGGTCAGGCAACTTCAGCCAGCAATTTCCGGTACTTGGGTGAATTCAGGTTGGCAGTCTTGGGCTTTGAACCGCCGAGGTAAGCATCCAGTGTCACCGTCGGCACCTGGTCCCGATCGACCAAAGGGTGCATGGTGCATTTCTCACAGGCGATCAACCGGGGTGGTGCGCCGGCCGGTGCCTTGCCGATGGGGCGTTCCCGAAGATTCTTGCAGGTGGTGATACTCAGATAGGCTTGCTGGGGAATGCAAAAAAACATCGAATCCATACTCACTTCCTCTACTCCCATGACTTCCGCAGCGGGTGCGGAGTAACTACGCTCAAAGACAAGCGCAGAACTATATCATCGGAGCAGAGATAAATCAAACTCCAGCTTGTTTTTCAAATGCTTAGCACTCAACTCATGATCCGGGAATTTATTCGACCGTGACTGACTTGGCGAGGTTGCGCGGCTGGTCGATATCCGTCCCCTTGAGCACCGCCACATGGTAGGCCAGCAGCTGCAACGGGATGGAAAAGATAATGGGTGAAATGCTGTCTTCAGTCGGCGCTACCGGCAGCACCGTCACCCCGGGGGCGCTGATCATGCCCACCTTGGCGTCGGCAAAGACAATCAGTTCGCCACCGCGCGCGCGTACTTCCTGCAGGTTGGATTTCAGTTTTTCCAGCAAGGCGTTATTCGGCGCCACGGCAACGACCGGCATGCTGGCATCCACCAGCGCCAGCGGCCCATGCTTCAGCTCGCCTGCCGGGTAGGCCTCGGCATGAATATAGGAAATCTCTTTGAGCTTGAGCGCCCCCTCCATGGCCACGGGAAACTGGGCACCACGACCGAGAAACAGCGCGTTGTGCTTGTCGCCGAAATGCTCCCTCGCCAGCGTCTCGATCTGCTCGTTCAGCGTCAGCGCATACTCCACCTTGCCCGGGACACTGCGCAGTTCATTCACGAGGCGTGACTCGGTCTGCGCCGTCATGCCGTGGCGCCGTCCCAGCACGATGGTCAGCAGCAGCATGGCGACCAGCTGAGTGGTAAAAGCTTTGGTCGAGGCGACTCCGATCTCCGGCCCTGCGCGCGTCATCAGCACCAGATCGGATTCACGCACCAGGGAGCTCTCCGGTACATTGCAGATAGAGAGCGCATGGCCGAAGCCCAACCGCCGTGCTTCACGCAGTCCGGCCAGGGTGTCCGCGGTCTCGCCGGACTGGGACAGGGTAACAATCAGGGAATTCTTGCGCACCACCGGGTGGCGGTAGCGAAACTCGCTGGCCACCTCGACGCTGCAGGGAATGCCGGCCAGTGATTCGAGCCAGTAGCGCCCCACCATGCCTGCATGGTAGCTGGTGCCGCAGGCGATGATGTGCACCCCTTTCACCTCGTCGAAGATGCGTCCCGCCTCGGTACCGAAGGCCGCCTCCAGCACATGGTCGACACCGATTCGTCCTTCCAGGGTATCGGCGATGGCGCGCGGCTGCTCGTAGATCTCCTTGAGCATGTAGTGACGGTACTCGCCCTTGTAAGTGGGATCCGCAGTTACGCTGGAGGTCTTGACCGGACGCTCGGCGAGATTGCCGGTCTGGTCATAAATACGGGCGCCCTTCAGCGAGATGTCGGCGACATCCCCGTCTTCAAGGTAGATAAAACACCGGGCTCGCGACACCAGCGCGGCGACATCCGAGGCGATCAGCACCTCGTCATCGGCCAGTCCGATGACCAGCGGGCTGCCGCGTCGCGCGGCAATCAGCCGCCCGGGCTCATCCCGGCTGATGACCCCCAGGGCAAAAGCCCCCTCGAGATCCTTCACCGTCGACTGCACCGCCGCAAGCAGGTCCTGTCCCTGTTCCAGGTAACGGTGCACCTGGTGCACGATTACCTCGGTGTCCGTCTGCGAGGTAAAGCGGTAACCGGCCTGTTTCTGCTGTTCTCGCAGGACATCGTGATTTTCGATGATTCCGTTATGCACCAGCGCAACGCGCCCGTTGCAGATGTGGGGATGGGCGTTTTGTTCGCTGGGTACACCATGGGTCGCCCAGCGCGTATGGGCGATTCCGGTCTGCCCGTTGATCGGCGCGCTCTCCAGGGCCTTCGCGAGTTCGGCGACCTTGCCGACCCGGCGCACCCGCTCGAGTTCACCCTGGCCGCTCTGCACGACGATGCCGGCCGAGTCGTAACCCCGGTATTCCAGCCGCCGCAAGCCATCAAGCAGCACCGGGACGACATTCTGTCTGGCGACGGCTCCGACTATCCCGCACATATTCGCCTCATCCTCGTTACTTTACCGGCCGCTTCCAGCCGGGTCGCGTTTGCTGGGGCGCACGGCTCAGCGTCAACTCGCCCGCGGGTGCATCACGCGTGATGGTCGAGCCGGCCCCGATGGTAGCCCCGTCCCCCACCTCGACCGGGGCAACCAGCTGGGTATCCGAGCCGATAAAAACGTCGTCGCCGATCACGGTGCGGTGCTTGTTGGCGCCGTCGTAGTTGCAGGTGATCGTGCCGGCCCCGATATTGACATTGCATCCCACGTGAGTGTCGCCGATGTAGCTCAGGTGATTGATCTTCGAACCCTCGCCGACCTGCGATTTCTTGATTTCCACGAAATTGCCGA
>JAHKKL010000027.1 GCA_020027635.1 Gammaproteobacteria bacterium | reverse complement strand
TACTTGATCCCGTCAACGGATTTTCAAGTACACTGACCCCTTGATTCCATTCGCAACCTACGCGGCTACAATTTGGGGACCCTGGCGTCAACCGTAACGCCCCTCGATGTAGTCGGCGGTCTCCCTGTGGCGCGGCGTGACGAACATGGTCTCGGTGGTGGTGTGCTCCACGACCTTGCCCATCAGCATGAAAATGCATTCCTCGCTGGCGCGGCGCGCCTGGGCCATGTTGTGGGTCACGATGAGGATGGTGTATTTGCCGCGCAGGTCCCAGATCAGTTCCTCGACGGCCTCGGTGCCCTTGGGATCGAGCGCGGAGCAGGGCTCGTCCATCAGCAGCACGCCGGGTTTGACCGGCAGCAGGCGCGCGATGCACAGTTTCTGTTGCGCCTCGAGGGAGAGATCGGTGGCCTTGCCGTGCAGCCGGTCCTTGACTTCGTCCCACAGCAGCACCTGCCTGAGCGCGTCCTCGACAATTTCATCCTGCTCCGCGCGCGAGGCGCGTCTGCCCTGCGCATGCAGCCGGTAGCCGAACAGGACGTTGTCGCGTATGGAGACCGGCAGCGGGTTGGGCCGCTGGAAGACCATGCCCACCTGCTTGCGCACCTGCACGAGCTCCACGGCGGGGCCGTAAACATCGTGGTCATGAACCCTGATTGTGCCCTCGATGCGCACATAGCCCAGCCGTTCAATGATGCGGTTGACGCTGCGCAGCAACGTGGATTTGCCGCAGCCCGAGGGGCCGATGAGGGAGGTGATGAGGCCATTGCGGATATTCAGATCCACATCGAACAGGGCCTGGAACGTGCCATACCAGAGATTCAGCTTCTCCGTTTGGATGGCGTAGCGCACGTGTTTGTCGTAGGCCGCCTGGCGGGTTGAATTCATGATGAGTGGTTTCCGATACGGTACCGGGAAGCGATGAGGCGCGCCCGCTCAGCCGAACCGTCCCTCGACGTAATCCCGGGTGCGCGAATCCCTGACCTCGCCGGAAAACAGCGCCTCGGTCTCGCCGATCTCCACGCACGCGCCATTGAGAAAGAACGCGGTGCGCTGGGCGAGGCGCCGCGCCTGCTGCACCAGGTTGGTCACCAGGATGATGGTCATCTCCCGTCTCAGTTCCTTGAGGACATCCTCGATGCGCATGGTGGTGACGGGGTCCACGGCGATGGAAAACTCGTCGAGCATCAGCACTTCGGGCTCCTGCGACAGGGCGCGGGCGATCGTCAGGCGCTGCTGCTGGCCGCCGGAGAGCAGGCTGCCCAGTGAATTCAGGCGATCCTTGACCTCGTCCCAGAGCGCCGCGCGCGCCAGGCAGCGTTCGACGATGATGTCGAGATCGGCCTTGTTCCTGATGCCGCACGTGAACATGTCCATGCGGTTCAGCGCCTTCAGGAACGAGGTCTTGCCGGCATTGGCCGGCCCGATGATGCCGAAGATCTCGTGCTCGCGGATCTGCAGATTGACCTTGTCGAGGACGGTGGCATGGCCGTAACGGATGCCGAGGTCGCGCACCTCGATCTTGACGTTCGGCGCTGCCGCGGCATCTCCGGCCGCGGCGGGCGGCACGGCGGCTACCATTTCTTCTTCCCCCGCAGGTGCATGCGAAAGGCGATGGAGAGGCTGTTCATCAGCAGCACCAGGGCGACCAGCACCAACGCCACGCCGTAGGGCAGGTCATCGGGAACGCCCGGCACCTGGGTCGACACCACGAACAGGTGCAGCGACAGGGCCATGGTCTGGTCGAAGATCCCCTGGGGAAGGAACGGGGTGAAGAACACCGCGCCGGTGAACATGATGGGCGCGGTCTCGCCGGCGGTGCGCGAGACCTCGAGGATGACGCCGGTGAGGATGCCGGACACCGCGTTGGGCAGCACGACCCGGCGGATGGTCTGCCAGCGCGTCGCGCCCATGTTCCAGCACGCCTCGCGAAACGCCAGGGGGACGGCCTGCAGGGATTCGCGGGTCGCCACGATGACCACCGGCAGCGCCATGATGGCGAGCGTGAGGCTGGCCGCGAGAATGCTGGTGCCGAACCTGAAGAACAGCACGAAGGCGCCCACGCCGAACAGCGCGTGCACGATGGACGGCACGCCCGCCAGGTTGATGACGGCGAGGTTGATGACGCGGGTGAACCAGTTGTTGCCGGCGTACTCGCTGAGGTAGATGGCCGCCGCCACCCCCAGCGGGACCGAGATCAGCAGCGCCACCGCCACCAGCCAGACGGTGCCGAGCAGGGCGGGGAAGATGCCGCCCGCGGTCATCCCGTGGGTCGGGTGGGTGAATAGGAAGTCGATGGAGATGGCCGGACCGCCCTTGACCACCAGCATCGTCAGGATCAGCAGCACCGGGGCGATCAGCAGGGCGGTCATCAGCAGGAACAGGATCCCGAACAGCCGCTGGATGCGCTGATTGCGTCGATTGACTGCGGTGGCCTCGAACATGGCGGTCAGCCCTTGCGTATCCCGCGCACGATCAGATCGGCGGTGAGATTGATGATGAAGGTGATCAGGAACAGGAAGACGCCGATGGTGAACAGGGCCTGGTAGTGATCGGAACCAACGGCGGCTTCGCCCAGCTCCGCGGCGATCGTCGCCGTCAGCGCGCGCACCGAGTCGAAGATGCTGTGCGGGATGTTGATCGAGTGGCCGGTCGCCATCAGCACCGCCATGGTCTCCCCGAAGCCGCGGCCGACGCCGAGCAGCACCGCGCCGAGCAGGCCGTTCTTGGCGGCGGGCAGCACGGTCTTGTAGATGACCTGCCAGCGGGTGGCGCCCAGGGCCTCGGCGGCTTCCCGGTAGCGGTCGGGGACCGCCTTGAGGGCGTCTTCGGCGATGGAGGTCATGATGGGCGCGGCCATCAGCCCGAGGATGATGCCGGCATTCAGGACATTGAGCCCAACCGGGACGTTGAACAGCTCGATGATCAGCGGGTTCATGATGGACAGGCCGATGAAGCCCCAGACCACCGAAGGAATCGCGGCCAGCAGTTCCACCAGCACCTTGAGCGTCTCGCGCGTCTTGCCGCTGGCGAACTCCGCAATGTAGATCGCCGCCCCGAGCGAAAACGGGATGGCGACCAGCATGGCCAGGCCGGTCACGCTGGCCGTGCCGGCGATCAACGCCAGGATGCCGTATTCCGGGTCGTCCTCGTCGGCGGGATACCAGTAGGGGGAGGTGAAGAATTCCGTGAAATCGAACCGGCCCAGGATGAAACCCAGGGCTTCCTTGGTGATGAAAATGAAAATGCCGATGACGAAGACGATGGCCGAAATCCCGCCGAGGAATACCAGCAGCTGCACCAGCTTGTCGATATACCAGGCGGTGTTGCGCCGGTCGAAGTCTGCCGCACGGATGGCCGGCGCCGGCTGCTGCAGGGTCATGTCAGGGTGCTCCCTCACCGCGCAGCGTTTCCATCAGGTCGCGAATCTGGACCCCCAGATCGCGATAGATCTCTTCCAGCCGCTTCTCGGTCTCGCCGGCATCGCCGCCGTCGGGCAGCGGGGCGATATCCCACTCGAGCGGCGTGGTGTGGAAGGGGATCTGTTCGAAATAGGATTTGACCGGTCCCTGCAGGCTGACGATGGCATGCTGGGTAGTGAGTTCCAGCGGGGTCATGTCGAGTGGCCTGGGTTTGGCGGCGGCCATGTTGATGCCGTGCTTGTCCATGAAGCCCGTCATTGCCGGGTTCAGGGCGCGTGCGGGACGGGACCCGCCGCTGATGTAGTTGCCGCTGCCGGGAAAATACTTGCGGGCCATGGCCTCGGCCATGTGGCTCTGGCAGCTGTTGTCCTCGTCCACGAACAGGATGTTGTAGATCTTGGGGGCCTTCATCTCGCCGGTGGCCGCGAACACGGTTTCCTCGCAGATGTTCTTGGCCTGGTCCGCGACCCGTTTCAGCTGGCTGAAGATCGCGAATGCCGCCAGGGTATCCTTGACGGCCCCGCGCTCGTCATTGGCCATCAGTTCGGCATAGACGATATCCAGGTCATTCTCCATTTGTTCTTCCATGATCATGGTGCTTCTGGCCATCTCCGCGTTGAGCTCGTTGAAAGCCCTGATGGCCTGATGCAGCATGAGCTGGGTCTCGCTGCCGACGCGCTCCAGTTCACGGGCCATCGAACCCCTGGGCGGCTCCGATAGCTGCAGGGCCTCACGGGCGATGGTGACGGCGTAGTCACCGATGCGTTCCAGTTCGATGTTGGCGCGTATCACCGAGGAGAGCAGCCGCAGATGGCCGGCGCTCGGCAGATGCAGGGCGATGAAGCCATGACACAGCCGGTCGATCTCGCGCATCGTCCGGTTGATCGGGTGATCGGCAAGCACGGTCGCCGCGGCAAGCTTGTTATTGCCGGTTTGCAGGGCGTGCATGGAATCCCTGACGGCCGTCTCCACATGGCTGGCCATGTCCGCCACGCGCTTGCGGATCCGTGTCAGGTCTCTTTCCAGTCGTTCTTCATAATGGCTCATGGTCTGGCATCCCGCGGTTGCCTGCTGAAGGGTTGATGTGGCGCGTGCCACCCGGACGGAGCATTCACGCTTTTCCGGGGTCCCGGCACCGGCCGCGCTGTCGTTGCCAGCGTGCGCATGCTTTTCCAGCCGGATCGAATGTACCCTCTCGTTGCAATCATCCTGTGCCGCTCCGTAGGTTGGCGCTGAGCGCAGCGAAGCCCAACGCATACCGGTCCGGTTGTTGGGCTTCGTGCCTCAGCCCAACCTACATTGAGGCAATGATTGGTGTTATTCACACTTGAGGTCGCGTACCGGAGCGTAGCCCTTCTTCAGCAGGATGCACTGACCGGCATCGCTCAGGATCCAGTCGAGGTATTTCTTGATTTCCCCCTGGGGTTCGCCGTTGGTGTACATGAACAGGGGGCGGGCGATGGGGTAGCTGTGGTCGCTGGCGGTGACGACGTTGGGCTCGATGCAGGGGCTGCCGGTTTGCGTTGCGATGCAAACCTTCTTGACATGGTCCGTGGCATAGGCCAGGCCGCTGTAACCGATGGCGCAGGCGGTTTTCTCCACCAGGTCCACGACTTCCTTGGAGCCGTGCATGTCCAGGGTGCCGGTGCGGTACTTGCCTTTCTCGCCGAGCACGGTTTCCTTGAAATAGGCATAGGTGCCGGAGTTGTTCTGACGGCTGGCCACGACGATCTGGTCGCTGCCGCAGCCGGGTACCTTGACCCCCAGGTCCGACCACTTGGTGTATTTGGGATCGCGGCCGTAAATGTCACGCAGCTGTTCGATGGACAGTGAGGTAATCGGGTTCTTGTTGTTGATGAACACGGCCAGCGCATCGAAGCCGACCAGGTGCTCGACCGGGTGCTGTCCGTTGGCCTCGGCCTCCTTGATCTCCTTCTCCTCCATCTTGCGGCTGGCGTTGGCGATATCGACTGTGCCGTTGATCATCGCGGCGATGCCGGTGCCGGAGCCCCCGCCGGAGACGGCAACGGCCACCTCGGGATTGACCTCGGGATAAGCCTCCGCCCAGGCCTGGGCGACGTTCACCAGGGTGTCGGATCCCTTGTTCTGGATCAGGGTGCGGGCCTGCACGGCCAGCGCGGCGCTCAGGCCGGCGGCCAGCAGTGATAGTGCAATAATCCGCTTCGCTTTCATTGCGTGGTTACTCCTTCGCTCGATTGAGACTGGAAAATGGCTTGCGTGTGGAATGCATTGCGTGGTTTCGGATCCGGCCTTCCGGACGTACATGTCCCGGATAGCCATGCACGTCGTTCCGGGGAGTGCATGTCTGCCGGTGGAGGATGGCATGGATGCGTGGAAACCGCAAAAGATCCTGAATTTTGGTCGTATTATAGCCCTATTGATGCGTTGCGACGCCAGTCACGCCGGGTCCGTTCGGTTCAGGACGTATTTCTGACGCGCCGGCCACGGAACTGGCTTCCGGGAGTCATGCGGGGGGGCCGCTGACGGCGCCATGGAGCTGCTGTTTCACGTCAGCCCACAGGTTCTCGTAGCATTGCGCGGCCCAGCTCCTTCCCGCGAAACTCCCGAGCGGCGCGCGGAAGACTCCCATGCGTTCCACCTCGCTGGTGTAGGGGATGGCGGTCCTGAGAAGACCGGTCAGGTAATCGGGCGGATTGTCCAGGATCGCGCGGTGCAGCTGCTTGCGGCGGTCGGCCATGGCAAAAAACGGCAGCACCTTGAGGGCTGCGAGATCCTGCTCGGCGAGAAATTTCCTGATCTGCCGGAACGTGCGCAGTGACAGCGGCGTCGGTATGGTCGGCACCAGCACCGCATCCGCCGCGTAGAACACGTTCTCGGACACCAGCGAAATGCTGGGCGGGCAATCGAGGAAGACATAATCGTATTCGCCGGCCAGCGGTTCGAGCAGATGGTGCAGCCGGTGGGTGGGTTTCTTCGCCTGTTCCAGGAAGAGATCCATGTTGCGATAGGAGAAATCCGCCGGCAGGAGATCGAGGTCCTCGTAGTCGGTCCCCCGGATGCTGTCCTCCAGTTCGCGCTTGCCCGCGACCAGGCGTTCGCCGCCCCCCTTGATTCTGGGTTTGACGCGAAAGTAAAAGCTTGCCGCGCCCTGGGGGTCGAGGTCCCAGACCAGCGTCGGCGCGCCCTCGCGCGCCGCCAGGTAGGCCAGGTTGACGGCCGTCGCGGTTTTGCCGACGCCGCCCTTGATGTTGTAGGTGGCCAGCACCTTCACGCCGTTGCCGCCTCACCGGCCGGAATACATCCGGTAAACAGCTGCCGGTAATGGGCATGATTCCCGGATGAGTCGAATTTTCCGAACGTGTCGGCAAATTCCTCATGCGCCGCCTGCTGGCGTCGCTCCAGCTCTTCGATCAGCATGCCCATCGCGAGCAGCGTATCCGGCGGTGCCTTGCCCTCGGCCGCCATCTGGTGGCTGAACGTCTTGAGGGTCGCAATCTGAACGACGCAGTCCTGGTAAATGCCCAGGTTGTCCTGCAGCGTCTTGAGCGCGCGGATCGGTGACTTGATACGCCGCGGCGGGAACAGACTCTGGAAGAACTCCATCAGATAACGCAGTTTCTTGCAGGTCTTGCGCAGCTCATGGATCGCCTCTGACGGCGTGTCCGCCCCGATGACGCGTCCCTCGCTCAGGGTGCGCTGATAGACGCGCCAGATACGCTCGCAGGCGACTTCGAGCACGGGCCGGGTCGCGTTGGTCAGCCTTGAACGGATCGGTACGTCCCGTCGGAGAAACTCTCGCCAGTTGTTGACCAGCCGGCGGTAGCGCGCGCTGTCCAGCGTCTTCACCAGGGCCTGGTGTTCGAAGTGCCGGCGCCTGCCGAGGAAATCGCGCAGGGGCTCGATATCCGCCTGTGCGGAAACGGGCAGGCTGCCCCGGTAAGCGTCAAAATTCAGCAGGTAGACATCCAGGTCCCGCAGCGGCGTGGTTACCTGGCCGAGCCAGGCGAATTCGGTCTTGTAGTGGTTTACCGTGCGCAGCGGCAACACGCCCTTGATCTGGGTCAGCGCGGACCGGGTGCGGCGCACGGCCACGCGGAAATCATGCAGGAACTCGGTATCGGTGCCGGTGCGGGTCCCGGCCTCGTTGGCTTCCAGGATGTCAAGCAGCCGCAGCAGTATGCGTCTGGCCGCCTGGTCGGCGCGCATGCCGTCCTCGAGGTGCAGGTCCAGCCGGGGCGTGTAGCCGCCCGGTGTATGCCCGACCCGCGCCAGCGCCGTCAGCATGAGATCGTCGCCCGCCGGTGCCAGTCCCAGTCCCTCCAGCGCCTTCACGAGCAGTTTGCAGGGTTTTTGATAGCCCTTTACCGGCATCACGATGGCGCGCCGGTCGAGTGCGAAGGATCTGCCACCGTCCGGGCGGCGCGCCGAGTTTTCCTCGAAAGCCACGCGGGCCACGGTCTTGTCGTGCCTGTCCAGCACCCGCAGGGTGTGGACCCGGGAGGTGATCATGACCAGCGGTACCAGCTCGCGCATCTCCACGAGCGCTTCGAGGCGGTCACGTAACCGGCCCGGCGGCAGGTCCCGGGCAAAGCGCGGGGCCTTGCCGAGGATGGCCTGTTCGCGCCGCTTGTTCTCAGGCAGGGCGCGCCATACCAGCCGGTAGTGATTTCCGTCGTGGATCCCCTCGAGGACGGCGGCGTTGCCATGCACGCGCCAGTCGAAGCTGTCAAAGCCGGTGCGCCGCACAACGGCAGGCGGTTCCGGGTCGAGGCGCATGCCTTCTTCAAGCCTGGCCTGCACATCCCTGTTATCCAGTCCGTCGGGAATAATAAACTCGAAACGCATCATCGTCGTGTCACGCTGCTTGTCCAGCAGCCGTACTACCTGCTATATACCTTTATCGAGGGTAGCTGCCGATCTGCACGGGCAACACGCGAACAGTTCACGGATGGATGGTTTTTCTTTGGTGAGGCGCAATTCTGGCACTATTGTTACCGAATAAGCAATGTCTGGCAGGCTACCCCGTCAGGCCGGACAGCGGGGGCTGGAATGGATATCACAACCTGGATTGAACTGATCGTGTTTGTCGTGTTGATGGTGCTGTCGGGGTTCTTTTCCAGTTCCGAGACCAGCCTGTTTTCGCTCAGCCGCACCCAGCTCGACCAGATGCGGCGTGACGGAAATCCCCGCGTCCACCTGATCGAACGCCTGCTGAGCCAGCCGCGGCGGCTGATCGTCACTATCCTGATCGGCAATGAATTCGTGAACGTGGCCGCCTCGGCGCTGTCGGCGGCGATCGTCATCGATCTGCTGGGAGCGGAGCACAAGCTGGTCAATCTCTTCGTCATGGTGCCCATCCTGCTGCTGGTGGGCGAGATCACGCCCAAGACGCTGGCAATCCGCAACAACGCCGCATTCGCCGGTTTCCTGTCACGGCCGATCGAGCTGTTCGCCTATCTGATCACCCCGCTGCGCCAGGCGGTGCGTTCCGTGGCGGACCGGGTGACCACGCTGATCGTCGGCAGCGAGCGTTCGCGCTCCAATATCGTCACCGAAGACATGGTGCGCACCCTCGCGAAGGAAGCGGTCGGCGAGGGCGTGCTCGACCCGGTGGAGGCGCAGTACATCAATCATATTTTCGATCTTGGCAACAAGAACGTCGCGCAGGTGATGACGCCGCGTTCCAACATCTTCTTTCTGCCCGCGGACATGCCGCTGCCGATGATGGTGCAGCAGCTGCACCGCACCCGGCGCACCAAGGTGCCCGTCTACGAGGGAAACCGGGACAAAATCCTCGGGATACTCTATGCCCGGGATCTGCTCGGCCTGGACACGGCGGCGATCACGGCGACACCGGACGGGCTGCGGCGCCTGCTGCGCGAACCCTATTACGTGCAGGAGACCGAACCCGCCGCGGATCTGTTCCACCTGTTCCGCAGGCGCCGGCTGTCGCTGGCGCTGACGGTGGATGAACACGGCGCCGTGACGGGTCTGATCACGATGGAGGACCTGCTGGAATGCATTTTTGGCGACCTGCCCAGTGCCTCGGACATGACCGCCGGTACGCTATACCGGGTCGCCGCGGACGGCGGTACGCGCATCACCGGCGACATGCCGATCGGGCAGTTCAATCGTGATTTCACGGCAAACCTTCCCGAAGACGAGGCGGAAACCGTTGGCGAGCTGGTTCGGCAGCGACTGGGTGAACTGCCATCGGTCGGGACATCGCTGGTCATGGCAGACCTGGAGTTTACGGTCGCGGCCGTCAGGGATAACCGCATACGGAAGCTTTCCGTAAACGCCGTGGCCGGCGCGGGCGAACGGCGCGCCAGCCACGGGAAACCCGGAGCGGTTCCCTCCGTTGCGGGTGAAGACCGGGGATAACCGATGGGCGATATCCTTTTTACAGGGGGCGTCATACTGGTTTGCCTGCTGCTCGAGGGTTTCTTCTCGGGCTCGGAAATCGGGGTCGTCAGCGCCGACCGGGTAAGACTCCGCCATGATGCCGCCAAGGGTTCCCGCGGAGCCAGACTTGCGCTTGCCATGCTCGATAAGCCCGAATGGCTGCTCTCGACGACCCTGGTGGGCACCAATATCTCGGTCGTGACCAACACCACCATGGCCACCGCGCTCATGATCGAGCTGTTTGGGGAGCCCGGTAGCTGGCTCGCCGTCGTGCTGGTGGCGCCTCTGATCTGGGTGTTCGGCGAGATCGTACCCAAAAGCGTCTTCCAGCAGCGCGCCGATCTCTACACGCCCCACGTGATCTTTCCGCTGAAGTTCTGTTCCTGGCTGTTCTTTCCTCTCCTGGCCGTATTCAGTGTGCTGACACGCCTCATTGCCAGGATGGTGGGTGCAACCGGCAAGAGCATTCCCTTCACCCTGCGCGAGGAGATCGCCACGCTGCTGCAGATGTCCACTGGCGGAGGTGACATCCATCAGCACGAGAAGGTGATGATCCGCAGGCTGTTCGATTTCGAGGAAACACCGGTGCGTGATGTCATGATGCCATTGATCGACGTGGTCGGCATCGAGCAGGGCGCCACCTGCGGGGAAGCGATGCGGCTGGCCAGGGAAACGGCGCACAAGAGATTCCCGATCTACGAGCAGCGCGTCGACCGGATCGTAGGCGTGATCAATGTCCTGGAACTGCTCGGTGCCGACCCCGATGCGCCTATCAGGCCGTTCGTACGGCCCGCCGACTACGTGCCGGCATCGAGGAGCATCCAGGCGCTGCTGCTCGACATGAAGCGCGAACGTCACCAGATAGCGGTTGTCGTCGATGAATTCGGCGGCGCCGAAGGCATCGTGACGCTGGAGGATATCATCGAGGAGATCGTCGAGGATATTGCGGATGAGTACGATGCGAGGGAGACCTCGACCCAATGGATGCGCAGGCTTGGCGAACGCGACTACCTGGTCAGTGCCCGCATCGATCCCGGCACGCTTGCCGATGAACTGGACATCGAGCTGCCGCGTGGACAGTACGCGAGCCTGGCCGGGTTCCTGCTTGAGCGGGTGCACGATGTACCCGGGGTGGGGGCGACCATACACTACAAGAAGGTGGCATTCACCATCCAGCGTGGTTCGTCCCGGGTCATCGAGGAGGTCCGCGTCCGCTGGTAATGTCAGCTCGATTACCTATCGCATCGCCGTGGGGCTGCCAAAGCGCACGAATGGAAGAAACTGGAACGCCTGTGTCGTTACATCAGCCGTGCGGCGGTCTTGGAAAAACGGCTGGTGCTCACAGCCAATGGCAATATCCATTACCAGCTAAAGACGCCCTACAGGATGGCACGACCCATGTCATCTTCGAGCCGTTGGATTTTACTGCCGCCCGTCAACACAACCTTTAAACTGCATGGTTGCACGTTGCAACCAGGCTCGGCTAGACTGGTGAAGGTAACATCGAGGCATTCAACATGGCCACCCTCCACGTACGCAACGTCCCTGAAAAGCTCTACAAGCGCATCCAGAAACTCGCGGAAGAGGAAAACCGTTCGGTGACGGCTGAGGTTATCCAGCTCTTGAGTCAGGGGCTGCAGGCGCGCGAGGCTCGCCGTAGCGTCGCAGCCGCCATTGACCGCATCCGGAGTCGGACGCAGAAAGTCACGCTTCCCCGCGGATGGACAGATTCGGTCGATCTGATCCGCGAGGACCGTCGCCGGTGAATCCAGCACCGCTGCGGGCGGTGGTGGATGCCAGCGTCGCGGTGAAGATTTTCGTTCCCGAGGCATTGTCCGCCCAGGCGCAGACCGTCTTTATGCGGTTCGCTTCGGAAAACGACGCCGAGCTGATCGTCCCCGATCTCTTCTTCATCGAGTGCGCGAATGTATTCTGGAAGTGGGTGCAGCGATCGGGCTATGCCGGCAAGGACGCCCGGGAACATATGCGCGATCTGGCCATGCTCGGCCTGACGGCAATCCCGACCCAGGTTCTGGCGGATGAGGCATTGGGAATCGCTTTGACGCATAAAATTACGGCCTACGATGCGTGCTACCTTGCCGCCGCAACCCAACTCAAGCTGCCTTTGATTACGGCGGACGAGAAGCTGGCAACAAAGGTCGCGAAAGGATCCTGCGAAGTGCGGTGGTTGGGCGATATCGAGGCTGTGTCGAAATAGCATCGGCGGACGACCATACGCACGATAGGTGCTCACGCGTCACCCGTTGGTAAGCAGGGACGTGCTTCAGCCGCATGCTTCCGACAGGGGGAAAAGAGATGTGCCGGCAGGCACTCCTTAAAAAAGGCGTTGTGTTGCTGCGCAACGCCTGGTGGGTTACGCAAAAAACGCTAACCCACATTTCTGTTCAGATAAGGGCTTTGACCCGAATGGTACTTACTTAAGCGCAATTGATTAAGAGGTAGCCTGGGTTGAACGCAGTGAAACCCGGGTTTCACTGCCGCTCAACCCAGGCTACATTCTGTTCAAATAAA
>JAHKKL010000026.1 GCA_020027635.1 Gammaproteobacteria bacterium | reverse complement strand
GATGGCCTCGCCCTCGTTCACCATGTGCCCGCGGGCGAGATCGCGCCCGTAGCAGGAGGCGCAGACCCCGTAGCGGTTGTCGCAGGTGATCGGCGAGCGCACCTTGATCTCGTCCACGCCCATTGACTCCAGGCGGTCGACCCAGTCCTCGTCCAGCAGAGTGTCTCTCGGAGCGATCACCTCATCACGTCCCGGCAGCCTGACATCCTCGGCGGTGAGGCGCCCGAGCACGCGCTCGCGCAGCGGCTCCACGATATCGCCGCCCTCGACCAGCGGGTTCAGCACCAGCCCTTCGCCGGTGCCGCAATCCACGCCGATGACGACCATGTCCTGCGCCACGTCCACCAGGCGGCGTGTCAGGTAACCGGAGTTCGCGGTCTTGAGCGCGGTGTCCGCCAGGCCCTTGCGCGCGCCGTGGGTGGAGATGAAGTACTGCAGCACGTCCAGTCCCTCGCGGAAATTGGCCGTGATCGGGGTTTCGATGATGGAGCCGTCCGGCTTGGCCATCAGGCCGCGCATGCCGGCCAGCTGGCGTATCTGCGCGGCGGAACCGCGCGCGCCGGAGTCGGCCATCATGTACACCGAGTTGAAAGAGGGCTGACGCACCTTGACGCCCTTGGCATCGGTCACCTCCTCGGTGCCGAGCCGATCCATCATCGCCTTGGCCACCTGGTCGTTGGTACGCGACCAGATGTCCACCACCTTGTTGTAGCGTTCACCCATGGTGACCAGGCCGGAGGTGTACTGGTTCTGGATCTCCAGGACCTCGTCCTCGGCCGAGGCGAGAATCACCGCCTTGCTGTCGGGAATGGTCATGTCGTTCACGCCAAAGGAGACCGCGGAGCGGGTGGCGAACGAGAAGCCCATGTACATCAGCTGGTCGGCGAAGATGACGGTTTCCTTCAGGCCGACGCGCCGGTAGCAGGCGTTGATGAGGTTGGAGATCGCCTTCTTGGTCATGTTCTGGTTGACCAGGCTGAACGGCAGGCCCTTCGGGAGCAGCTCGGAGAGCAGTGCGCGCCCGACCGTGGTATCGACCAGGCCGTAGCTCTCCTGCGCGGCGCCGTCCGCGTCGAGTTCCAGCGTGTGCAGGCGGACCCTGACCCGGGCATGCAGCGAGGCATTGCCGGTTTCATAAGCGCGGTGCACCTCCTTGATGTCCGTGAACGCCATGCCCTCGCCCCGGGCGTTGACGGATTCGCGGGTCAGGTAATAGAGCCCCAGCACCACGTCCTGCGAGGGGACGATGATCGGCTCGCCGTTGGCCGGCGAGAGAATATTGTTGGAAGACATCATCAGGGCGCGCGCCTCGAGCTGCGCCTCGATGGACAGCGGCACGTGCACCGCCATCTGGTCGCCGTCGAAGTCGGCGTTGAAGGCCGCGCACACCAGCGGGTGCAGCTGGATCGCCTTGCCCTCGATCAGCACCGGCTCGAAGGCCTGGATGCCGAGGCGGTGCAGGGTCGGCGCGCGGTTCAGCATGACCGGGTGTTCGCGGATGACCTCCTCGAGGATATCCCAGACCTCCGGCCCCTCCCGCTCCACCAGTTTCTTGGCCGCCTTGATGGTGGTGGCCAGGCCGCGGAACTGCAGTTTGCTGAAGATGAACGGCTTGAACAGCTCCAGCGCCATGCGCTTGGGCAGGCCGCACTGGTGCAGCTTGAGCGTCGGGCCGACCACGATCACGGAGCGCCCGGAGTAGTCGACGCGCTTGCCGAGCAGGTTCTGGCGGAAGCGTCCCTGCTTGCCCTTGATCATGTCGGCCAGCGACTTCAGCGGGCGCTTGTTGGTGCCGGTGATGGCGCGGCCGCGCCGGCCGTTGTCGAGCAGCGCATCCACCGATTCCTGCAGCATGCGCTTTTCGTTGCGCACGATGATGTCCGGCGCGTTCAGCTCGAGCAGGCGCTTCAGACGGTTGTTGCGGTTGATGACGCGGCGGTAAAGATCATTCAGATCGGAGGTCGCGAAGCGCCCGCCGTCGAGCGGGACCAGGGGGCGCAGTTCCGGGGGCAGCACCGGCAGGACGGTGAGCACCATCCATTCCGGGCGGTTGCCGGATTCGAGGAAGGATTCGATCAGCTTGAGACGCTTGCCGAAACGCTTGAGCTTGGTTTCCGACTTGGTGCTGCCGATCTCATCGCGCAGCTTTGCCGCCTCGACCTGCAGGTCGAGGTTGCGCAGCAGTTCATGCACGGCTTCGGCGCCCATCCGGGCGTCGAATTCGTCGCCGTTTTCCTGGATGGCGTCGAGGTAGGCCTCGTCGGTGAGCAGCTGCCCGCGCTCCAGCGTGGTCATGCCGGGGTCGACGATCACATAGGCCTCGAAGTAGAGCACCCGCTCGATGTCGCGCAGGGTCATGTCGAGCAGCAGTCCGATGCGCGAGGGCAGGGATTTCAGGAACCAGATGTGCGCCGCCGGGCTGGCCAGCTCGATGTGTCCCATGCGCTCGCGGCGCACCTTGGCGAGCGTAACCTCGACACCGCACTTCTCGCACACCACGCCGCGGTGCTTGAGCCGCTTGTACTTGCCGCACAGGCACTCGTAGTCCTTCACCGGGCCGAAGATCTTGGCGCAGAACAGGCCGTCACGCTCCGGCTTGAAGGTGCGGTAGTTGATAGTTTCCGGCTTCTTGACCTCGCCGTAGGACCAGGACCGGATCATGTCGGGCGAGGCCAGACCGATGCGGATGGAATCGAAATCGTCAGTTTGGCCTTGCGGCCTCAAAAGATTGAGTAGGTCTTTCATCGTCTCTCCTGCGTCTGCAGTGTCGAGTTACGCGCTAAAGGGCAGCGTACCGCTGTCAGTCCTGTTCCAGTTCCATGTTGATGCCGAGCGAACGGATTTCCTTCACCAGCACGTTGAAGGACTCGGGCATGCCGGCATCCATGCGGTGGTCGCCGTCGACGATGTTCTTGTACATCTTGGTGCGGCCGTTCACATCATCCGACTTGACCGTCAGCATTTCCTGCAGCGTATAGGCGGCGCCGTAGGCCTCCAGGGCCCACACCTCCATTTCACCGAAGCGCTGGCCGCCGAACTGTGCCTTGCCGCCGAGCGGCTGCTGGGTCACCAGGCTGTAGGGGCCGGTGGAGCGGGCATGCATCTTGTCATCGACCAGGTGGTTGAGTTTGAGCATGTACATATAACCGACCGTCACCTGCCGGTCGAAGGCATCGCCGGTGCGCCCGTCGTAGAGCGTCGTCTGGCCGCTGACGGGCAGATCCGCGAGTTCCAGCATGCGCTTGATCTCTTCCTCGGAAGCCCCGTCGAACACCGGGGTGGCCATCGGCACGCCCTTCCTCAGGTTCCTCGCCAGCTCCAGGATCTCCTCGTCCGTAAACGATGCGAGGTCTTCGATGCGCCCGCTGCCGTTGTAGATCTGATCGAGGAAGCCGCGCAGCTCGGCGACGACCGCTTCCCGCTGGGCGTCGAGCATCCTGCCGATCTTGATGCCCAGTCCCTTGGCCGCCCAGCCGAGATGGGTCTCCAGCACCTGGCCGACGTTCATGCGCGAGGGCACGCCGAGCGGGTTGAGCACGATATCCATCGCGGTACCGTCCAGCGTGTACGGCATGTCCTCGACCGGCTGGATCATCGAGATCACGCCCTTGTTGCCGTGGCGTCCCGCCATCTTGTCGCCCGGCTGAACGCGGCGCTTGACCGCCAGGTAGACCTTGACCATCTTCAGCACGCCCGGAGCGAGATCATCGCCCGTGGTGAGCTTGGCCTTCTTTTCCTCGAGCCGCCGGTCGAAGTCCTTGCGCAGCGTCTTGAGCTGTTCGCCCGCCTTCTCCAGGTTCTCGTTGGCCTCCTCGTTGCGCAGCCGGATCTCGAACCATTTGCCGCGCCCGATCTCGCCGAGGTAATCCCGGGTGACCTTGGCGCCGGGGGCGAGCTTGTTCGGTCCGCCTTCGGCGAGCTTGCCGAGCAGCAGTTTTTCCACGCGCTGGTAGATGTCGTCCTCCATGATGCGCAGCTGGTCGTTCAAGTCCTTGCGCACCTTGGCCAGCTGCTCTTCCTCGATCTGCAGGGCGCGCGCGTCCTTCTCGACGCCGTCGCGCGTGAACACCTGCACGTCGATCACCGTGCCGTCCATGCCGCTCGGCACCCGCAGCGAGGTATCCTTCACGTCGGAGGCCTTCTCGCCGAAGATCGCGCGCAGCAGTTTCTCTTCCGGGGTGAGCTGGGTCTCGCCCTTGGGCGTCACCTTGCCCACCAGGATGTCGCCCGGCTTGACCTCGGCGCCGATGTAGACGATGCCCGATTCGTCCAGCTTGGCGAGCGCGCCCTCACCGACGTTGGGAATGTCGCCGGTGACCTCCTCGGAACCCAGCTTGGTGTCACGCGCCACGCAGGTCAGTTCCTCGATGTGGATCGTGGTGAAGCGGTCTTCCTCGACGACGCGCTCCGAAATCAGGATCGAGTCCTCGAAGTTGTAGCCGTTCCAGGGCATGAACGCGACCAGCAGGTTCTGGCCCAGGGCGAGCTCGCCCATGTCGGTGCTCGGCCCGTCGGCCAGCACGTCGCCGCGGGCGATGATATTGCCCGGGGCGACCAGCGGGCGCTGGTTGATGCAGGTGTTCTGGTTGGAGCGCGTGTACTTGGTCAGGTTGTAGATGTCGACACCGGGCTCGCCGGGCACGGTTTCGTCGTCGTTGACGCGCACCACGATGCGCGCGGCATCGACGGAGTCCACCACCCCGCCACGCCGGGCCACCACCGTCACGCCGGAGTCGACCGCCACCGTGCGCTCGATGCCGGTGCCGACCAGCGGCTTCTCGGTCGTCAGCGTCGGGACCGCCTGGCGCTGCATGTTCGAGCCCATCAGGGCGCGGTTGGCGTCGTCGTGCTCGAGGAACGGGATCAGCGCCGCCGCGACGGAGACGATCTGCTTGGGCGAGACGTCGATGTAATTCACCTGTTCCGGCGCCGAGGTCATGAATTCATTGAGGTGGCGGCAGGTCACCAGTTCGTCGGTGAGCTTGCCGGTCTCGTCCACGGAGGCGTTTGCCTGGGCGATGATGTACTCACCCTCCTCGATGGCCGAGAGGTATTCCAACCGGTCCGTGACCCGCCCGTTTTCCACCTTGCGATAGGGCGTCTCCAGGAAGCCGTAGTTGTTGGTGCGGGCATACACGGCGAGGGAATTGATCAGGCCGATGTTCGGCCCTTCCGGGGTCTCGATCGGGCAGACGCGGCCGTAGTGCGTCGGGTGCACGTCGCGCACCTCGAACCCGGCGCGCTCGCGCGTCAGGCCTCCCGGTCCCAGCGCCGAGACGCGCCGCTTGTGGGTGACCTCGGAGAGCGGGTTGTTCTGATCCATGAACTGCGAGAGCTGGCTCGATCCGAAGAACTCCTTGATGGCGGCGGCCACCGGTTTGGCGTTGATCAGCTCCTGGGGCATCAGGCTCTCCGACTCCGCCAGGCTGAGGCGCTCCTTCACCGCGCGTTCGACGCGCACCAGGCCGATGCGAAAGACGTTCTCCGCCATCTCGCCGACGCAGCGGATGCGGCGGTTGCCGAGGTGGTCGATGTCGTCCACGGTGCCGTTGCCGTTGCGGATGTCGATCAGCACCCCCATGACATCGAGGATGTCCTGCGACGAGAGCGTGCCCTCGCCGGTCAGTTCCTCGCGCCCGACGCGGCGGTTGAACTTCATGCGGCCGACCGCCGACAGGTCGTAGCGCTCGCTGGTGAAGAACAGGTTCTTGAACAGGTTCTGCGCGGCTTCCTTGGTCGGCGGCTCGCCCGGGCGCATCATGCGGTAGATTTCCACCATGGCCTCGAGGTCCGTGGTGGTCGGGTCGATGCGCAGGGTGCTGGAAATGTACGGCCCGCGGTCGAGATCGTTGACATACAGGGTCTTGATCTCGCTGACCTCCAGTGCGCGCAGCTTGTTGAACAGCTCCAGCGAGATTTCCTCGTTGGCGTTGGCGATCAGTTCGCCGGTCTCCGTGTCGACCACGTTGTGGGCGAGGATCTTGCCGATCAGGTAATCCTCCGGCACCTCCAGCGACTTGACGCCGGCCTCGGCCAGTTCCCGGATGTGCTTCGCCGTGATGCGGCGCCCCTCTTCCACGATAACCTTGTTCTTGGCCTTGATGTCGAAGGTCGCGGTCTCGCCGCGCAGGCGCTCCGGCACCAGGTCCAGCGTGATGTCCTTGGGGCTGATATGGAAGGTGTTGGTGTCGAAGAAGATGTCGAGGATCTGCTCGTTGTCGTAACCCAGCGCCCGCAGCAGGATGGTGGCCGGCAGCTTGCGGCGCCGGTCGATGCGCACGAACAGCGCGTCCTTCGGGTCGAACTCGAAGTCCAGCCAGGAGCCGCGGTAGGGGATCACGCGCGCGGAAAACAGCAGCTTGCCCGAGGAGTGGGTCTTGCCCTTGTCGTGATCGAAGAACACGCCGGGCGAGCGGTGCAGCTGGGAGACGATGACGCGCTCCGTGCCATTGATGACGAACGTGCCGTTCTCCGTCATCAGTGGCAGTTCGCCCATGTAGACTTCCTGCTCCTTGATGTCCTTGACCTTCTTCGCATCGGCCGGGGTGTCCTTGTCGTAGATGATCAAACGCACCAGGGCGCGCAGCGGGGCGGCATAGGTCAGGCCGCGAAGCTGGCATTCCTTCACGTCGAATGTCGGTTCGCCAAGCCGGTAGCTGACATAATCGAGCGCCGCGTTGCCGGAGTAGCTGAGTATCGGAAATACCGACTTGAACGCGGAATGCAGGCCCTTCTCGTCACGCCCGAGAGGTGACTTGTCCACCTGCAGGAAGTCACGATAGGACTCGAGCTGCGTCGCCAGGAGATACGGCACGTCCAGGATGCTGTGACGTTTGCCAAAATCCTTACGGATGCGTTTCTTCTCGGTGAAGCTGTAGGCCATGGTATTCCTCTTCAGTTACTGTCTATGCAAGCAGGATGTCGGTACGATCTGGTCAATTGACAATAACGGTACGCGGCAGCACGGATGCCGCCGCCTGTGTCTCGTTTACAAGCAGGGAAAGGCCGGGCGCGTGTAGCGCTACCGGCCTGCCCTGTATTCCGGCGGTTGCAGTAATCACGTAATGGATTACGTCGGGTCCGCCTACTTGAGTTCGACGCTGGCGCCGGCCTCTTCAAGCTGCTTCTTGATGTCGTCGGCCTCCGCCTTGCTCGCCGCTTCCTTGACGGTGGAAGGCGCGCCCTCGACCATGTCCTTCGCCTCCTTGAGGCCCAGCCCGGTGATGACGCGCACCACCTTGATGACGCCGACCTTGTTGGCGCCGAAGCTGGTCATCACGACATCGAATTCGGTCTTCTCCTCGGCGGCAGCCACAGCGGCGGCAGCCGCCGGAGCGGCAGCCACGGCGGCGGCGGCGGTGACACCGAACTTCTCTTCCATCGCGGCGATCAGGTCAACGACCTGCATCACGGTCATGTTGGATATGGTTTCCAGAATCTCTGCTTGTGAAACGGACATAACAAATACTCCTGTTGAAATCTTGATCAGTTAGATGAATGGGTTCAGGCTGCCTGCTGCTTCTGGTCGCGTATCGCCGCCACGGTGCGCGCCAGCTTGGACGGCACTTCGTTCAGTGTCCGCACAAACTTCGCCACCGGGGCCTGCATCACCGACATCAGCATGCTGATTGCCTGGTCGCGTGTCGGAAGCTTGGCCAGGCGGTCGATATCCGCCGGCTCCAGCAACTGCCCCCCGACCGACAGCATCGTGACCTGGAACTTGTCGTGCTCCTTGGCAAAGTCCTTGGCCATGCGCGCCGCCGCCCCCGGATCCTCCCGGGAAAACGCCAGCATCAGGGGACCGGTCAGCCGGTCGCTCATACACGCGAAGTCGGTATCCTGCAGGGCCCGTCGCGCCAGCGTGTTTTTCACGACACGCAGGTAGACATTTTCCTCGCGCGCCCTGATCCGCAGACGGGTTATCTCCCCGACGGTGAGGCCACGGTATTCCGCGGCCACCGCCGAGAAGGCCGCTTTGGCCACTTCAGCGACTTCGGCAACAACAGCCTTTTTCTCTTCAAGCGTTAATGCCATTGCATTTACCTCATCGGGAATCCACCGGCCGCACAAGGCGTTCGGCCCATTCCCGTTCATTTACCCGACGTCAGCCGGTCAGGGCTGACGCACTTCGTACGGTGACTTGAAGACAGGTCGTTCCCGGCATGGCCCAGGCCAGTCTCTCGACCAGTTCCTGTTCTCACCTTCTCCATGCCTCTCACGACACTCGTACATCCCTGGACATCGTTCGTTCCCGGCATAGCCCAGGCTAGTCTCTCGACCAGTTCCTGGTCTCACCTTCTCCTGCCTCTCACGACACTCGTACATCCCTGTACATCGAAAAGCTGTCCGGACGCCACCATCTGCGCAGGCCGGCCCGCAGACATCGCGGATCGATTAAACCCGGCTTCCGGAGAACGGTTGCCAGGTACCTGCGGTCTTTGACAGCCACCGGCCAGAGAAACCCAGCCGGCAAGCGCCAAACCGCGCGCGGCAGGCGTATGCCGCCTGCCGCGCAGAATCATGCCAATTCCAGTGTGGCCTGGTCGACCTGCAGGCCCGGTCCCATGGTGGTCGATACCGAGACCTTCTTCATGTACACGCCCTTGGAAGACGAGGGCTTGGATTTCTGCAGGTCGGCCAGCAGCGCCTGCAGGTTTTCCTTGAGCGCGTCCATCTTGAAATCCACCTTGCCGATCGTGCAGTGGATAATGCCGGCCTTGTCCGTGCGGTAACGCACCTGACCGGCCTTGGCATTTTTCACGGCCGTCGCGACATCCGGCGTCACGGTGCCGACTTTCGGATTCGGCATCAACCCGCGCGGACCCAGTATCTGGCCCAGGGTGCCGACGATGCGCATGGCATCCGGCGAGGCAATCACGACATCAAAGTTCATGACGCCCTTCTTCACTTCCTCGGCCAGATCCTCGAGTCCGACGATATCCGCGCCGGCGGCCCTGGCGTTGTCGGCATTCGCGCCCTGGGTGAATACGGCCACGCGCACCGTCTTGCCGGTACCGTGGGGCAGCACGGTGGAGCCGCGCACGACCTGGTCCGACTTGCGCGCATCAATCCCGAGATTGATGCTGACGTCCACCGATTCCCTGAACTTCACACTGGAGCACTGCTGCAGCAGGCCCAGCGCCTCGTCGATCGCATACTGCCTGCCCGGGGTGAGCTTCTCCCGGATTGCCTTCGCTCGTTTGGTCAGTTTGGCCATGACTCAACCCTCCACCACGTCAAGACCCATGCTGCGGGCGGTACCGGCGATGATGCGCACCGCCGCATCCAGGTCCGCGGCGTTGAGGTCGGGCATTTTGATGGTGGCGACCGCTTCCAGCTGGGCGCGGCTCACCTTGCCCACCTTGCTGGTATTGGGCGTGCTTGAACCTTTCGGAATGCCGAGCGCCTTCATCAGCAGCACCGAAGCCGGGGGCGTCTTGGTGACGAAGGTGAAGCTGCGATCGCTGTACACGGTGATCACGACGGGGATCGGCAGACCCTTTTCGATCTGCTGGGTCTGGGCATTGAATGCCTTGCAAAACTCCATGATGTTCACACCATGCTGGCCCAGCGCCGGGCCGACCGGCGGACTCGGATTGGCTTCACCCGCCTTGACCTGCAGCTTGATGTAAGCCTGGATTTTCTTTGCCATCATCTACTCCTGTGGGTACTGGCGCCTTGCGGCTCCCCTATTTACCGGGGGACGGAATGGAATCCCCTCCCCGGCTTGTTTACCAGGGGACAGAATTGAATTCTGTCCCCGTTTGATTACGCTTTCTCCACCTGGCCAAATTCCAGTTCGACCGGCGTCGAGCGGCCGAAGATCAGCACGGATACCCGCAGCCGGCTCTTGTCGTAATTGACCTCTTCCACCACGCCGTTGAAGTCGTTGAACGGCCCGTCGATGACGCGTACCACCTCGCCCGCCTCGAACAGGACCTTCGGCTTGGGCTTGTCCGCGCCTTCCTGAACACGCTGCAGTATGGAATCCGCCTCGCGCTGGGTGATCGGTGCCGGCCGGTCGCTGGTGCCGCCGATAAATCCCATGACCTTGGGGGCGTTCTTGACCAAATGCCAGGTGTCGTCATTCATTTCCATCTGCACCAGCACGTAACCCGGAAAGAACTTGCGCTCGCTCTTGCGTTTGGCGCCATCGCGCATCTCGACGACCTCTTCGGTCGGCACCAGGATGTCGCCGAACTTGTCCTGCATCCCGCTGCGCGCGATGCGCTCCTGCAACGTGCGCTTGACCTGGTTTTCAAACCCCGAATAGGCGTGTACGACGTACCACTGCAAAGACATTATTTCAGCTTCCCTGACCTGTTAGTAATTGAACGGCGCTCAACAGAACCATGTCCAGCAGCCAGAGAAACACCCCGACAACCAGTACGATGAAGATAACGGCCATGGTCGTCTGCACCGTCTCGGTCCGGGTTGGCCAGACCATGCGCCGTACCTCGTTCTGCGCGCCGGCGACGAACCCCACCACCTGGCGCCCCGCACCGGTCTGGTAGGCAACCGCCATCGAGAGGGCCGCCACCACCAGCAAGCCGAGCACCCGCAGCACGACCATCTCGTCGGTGAAGTAGTAGAAGCCGGAGATCCCGGCGCCCAACAGCAGGATGGCAACCCCGAGTTTCAGCGCGTCCTGTTGCCCGCCTTGCGTTTCAGCTTTTGCGTTCATTATCTCTTCTGGAACAGATTCAAATCTGCCCCTCATCCTCTGGCAGGCCAGGAGGGAATCGAACCCCCAACCTGCGGTTTTGGAGACCGCCGCTCTGCCAATTGAGCTACTGGCCTAAACTCGTTAGTGAGAAGTGAGAAGTGAGAAGTGAAAAGTGAAAGGTGAGAAGTAAGAAGACAGGCGGCATTCCCGGTCAAGCCGGGCGCCGTGCTTCACTCTTCACTCTTCACTTTATTACTCTTCACTTCTCACTCTTCACTTTATTACTCGACGATCTTCGCGACGACGCCGGCGCC
>JAHKKL010000244.1 GCA_020027635.1 Gammaproteobacteria bacterium | reverse complement strand
GCAACTGCCACGGTGACGAGTGGAGCGAAGTAAGCGCCACTGGTGGGGAATATCTGGTACACGCCGATCGTGGCCGGGTCTCCCGTGCCGTCATGGACAAGGTCGAGATCGAGAAGACCGGCGCCGTGTTCGGTGCGACCAATCCGCAAACCACGGTGTGCAGGGGCTGTCATTCCGATCGCTGGAGCCTCGTCTCCTGCAGCAACACCAAGTGGAAGCAGCACCTGGGCCAGGGCCGGGTATCCGCGTCCGTTTGGGAGGCTGTCTCCAAGACCCGGACCGGCACGACCTGCGGCTGGTAAGCAGAAAGAACCCGCCGGCACACCCCGTGCCGGCGGATCCTCAACACAACCAACGGAGGGGTAGCGGGGAACCGCTACCCCTTCTTTTTTTCTACACGATCGATGCCGTTCGCGTGCCTATCGCCTTCTATGCATGTTGATTGTAGGAGCGGGCGTGCCCGCGAATCTGTTTGATTAGACACCGCTGGTTCGCGGGCAAGCCCGCTCCTACAGGAGGAATCTCAATGATACGAGGTGCCTATCGCGGGCAAGCCCTACAATGTATTCATAATAAATTTTTCGGGGCGACCTATTTTCCGGCGCCGGCGTTGATTTCCTGCTGCAGCTCGCCGATGTGTTCCTGCAGGCGCTGCATGGCCAGCTGGTTGCGCTGCTGGACCAGTTCGGGGAGGCGCTGGAGCACCTTCTGGCCGGTGGGCGAGCTGTAGAAGGCATTCATCTCGTTAAGCTCCGTTTCCGTAAAGGCCTGCAGATACATCTCCTCGAGAGCGTCTTTCAGGCTTTGCCAGCCGATGTATTTTTCCAGGAAGGCGCGCAGCGCCTCCTTGTGCTCCGCCAGGGCGGGATTCTGCGCGACTTGCAGGGCAAGTACCCCGTCGACGCTTTCCTCGATCAATCGCTGCATATGCGTCAGTTCGAAGAGCCTGGCCACGGCCTGCCGCTGGCTGCCGGATGCGGCGGATAACCCGGTCGAACAGGCGAATACCAGCAGGAAGGCCAGCAGGCCGGGCAGGGTACGGAAATTCATGGTCAGCCTCTTTGGTCCACTATCGCATCAGATGCATAAATGCTACTGTTTACGGTAAATAGCAGCGAAGATAACACAAAACGCCGTGTCCCCTAGGGAAGCTCTGATTCATTGAAATGTATTTGTCATTGCGAGCGTAGCGCGGCAATCTCCGAGTTTAGGATCGGCTGCTTAGAGATTGCTTCGTCACGTTGTTCCTCGCAATGACGAATTCATCAGCGCTTCCTTAGATCGTTTGTCCGAACGGATATCCCCGGCACGTCTTCCTGCTGTTTGATATTCAAGAGACCGTATCCACTAAACGCTGCCGGCATCGTTTTCACCAGGAGGCATTCATGCAACGAATCACTGAAATCCGGTATTCATCCGGGAACAGGCCGGGGGTGGCGTATCCTCATTCCGAGCCGGCGCCGTGCCGGACCAGGCGCGGGTCGAGAACACTCACGGCGATACTGACATTTGCCATGGTCCATATCTTCGGCGCGGCGGGTATGGCACAAGCCTCGCAGTTCAATCCACCCAAACTGGATGGTTACAACCTTGCCGGTGAACAGGATACCGATGGCGATGGCGATGGCGTCAAGGAGACGCATGTCCAGCAGTATCTCAACGCCACGGGCGACAGCATTTTCAGCATGACCACCAATGGCCACCTGTGGGCCTGGAGCCTGGAGACCAAGGGCGAATCGACGAATGGTCCGCAGAACTACGTCATCCGCGACAGCGATTGCGACGGCGTGTTCGACGAAGTTTACAGCCTGGATGACAAGTACTACGTCCCCGCCTGCGTAAAATAGCGGGTTATGCGCTGCGCTCTCCGGTCATCGCTGAACTCGAGGCCTAAAGCGTAATTAATGCCGCTATTCTCAGACCGGCTGAGCGCTTTTGAGCTCATCCGCGGTGATTTCCTCCAGCCGGCGTTTGCTTGTCTCGATTCCGAAAAACATGACCGCGAGCACAGCCAGCGTCATGGGAATTGCCCCCATCAGCGCAACCGTCGTGATGGATGGCGTGGCGAACCCGAATGCAACCAGCGAGATGATCGCGACGCCTCCTGCCTTGCTCGCGCCGGCCGCGAACCCCGTAGCCCGGGACCGGATGCGCGTCGGGTAAATCTCCGAGCTGTAGACCGAGAGCACGGCCACCACCGCGCTGATGCCCCAGATTGGCACCACGAGCAGCGCATACAGCAGGACCCGGTTCTGCACGATGGAATCCCCCGCGACGACGAACCCGAACAGCGCCGCCGCCGTGAGCGACGCGAGTATGATGATGGTTTTCTTGCTGCTCCAGAATCCGTACATCCACGCCACCAGGAACGTCAACGGAAAGCCGATCAAAGCCGAGTTGCGGAGGATCGCATCGGCCTCGGTAAACCCGAGCTTGCGCAGGTTGGAAGGGATCCACAAATTAAAGCCGAACAACACCAACCCTGACCCGAGAGCGAGGCAGCCGACGACGAGTGTCAGCCCGAGGAATTGCGGGCTGACAAGCTGGCTCCACCGGCTTTTTACCTCCGATCCGGGTTCCGTCTCGGACGGCGTAGCATCGACGATTGCGGCGCCGTAACGCGCCATCACCGAGCGCGCCTCCGCTTCCCGCCCAATGGCGAGCAGAAAACGCGGGGATTCGGGTATCCACCGGTTGAGCAGGATGAACACCACGCCGGTCGGCAAACCGATGAGCCACAGGATGCGCCAACTGTATGTGGGTACCAAAGCGACCGCGATCCAACTGGTGAGAATATACGCGCCGGCGATGTCCGCCCCGATCAGAATCATCATCCAGCCGCGGTGCCGCGCGGGTATGGTTTCGGCAAGCAGCGCATAGGTAATCGGCAGCATGCCCCCCACCCCCACGCCCATGATGAAGCACATCACGAGGTTCCAGTGAAAGTCGGGCATCGCGCCGCAAATCGAAGTGGCGATGAAGACGATGCCGGCATACAGTATCGACGCGCGCCGCCCGATCCGGTCGCCCAGCCATCCCCACAGCAAGGACCCCAGCACGGTACCCGTGATGCCGGAAAGCGCCACGTACACCACCGGTATGGTTCCGGACGGGTTCAGGGGAGACTTGAGCCCGTATTCCGCCGTCATGCCCGGCATGACGAAAGCGAGCGCTGTCGGCTTCATGATGTCGATCGTTACGGCAACCGCCATCGTCAGCAGCAGACAGACGTGGGCCCAGGAGATCCGTGCGTCGTCCAGCGCGCTGACCCGGATTTTCGAGGCGAGCGCCTGATTGGTCGCGGCCGAACGCGGGTAGAGACCATACAAACTGGCTAAAAGTCCCACGACGATGGCTGCCATTCCGATTAACATAGGCGTGCCCATCGGCATGCCGGCGAGACGGTAGCCTATGTCTTTGCCCATCAGGTACATCGGGATGTGCAGGATGACCCCGGCCGTGACCGTCACGGCCCCGAACCAAAACGCCCCTGGGTGATGAAAAGTGACGCCGCCGAGCCGCATGCCGTCTTGCTGAGTCTGCTGGTTCATACCCCCTCCTTACCCTTCATGAATAATTAGATCAGCGTAGCGTAGACATCAACGTAAGGTGATTCGAAGCACACTCGCACCCGTTAACCACTATTGTAGATCAACTTGTTCGAAAATCGCGACCTCTAGACCTTGCTTCGGGGTGATCCGCCCGACAAGAAATGGTCGGCTCGAATCAGCTCGCTTTCCTTTGAGAGTTAACGGGACAGCAGTGGGGGACTAGGAGGTTATTCGCGATTGACTCGTACCGGGCGCAGCGCTCAGGCATCGGCTTTCGCCGTGTTCATGCGGCGAGAGTCCAGCCACATCTCCAGCAGGAAGGCGGCCGGCCCCACCATGAAGAGCGCATAGAAAGGCGCGTAGATGACCTGGGACAGGCGCAGCAGCATTTCCACCAGCGCGATCAGGAAGGCCACCACACACTGCCCGCGCCTGGAGCGCACCGTGGTTCTCGGATCGGTG
>JAHKKL010000243.1 GCA_020027635.1 Gammaproteobacteria bacterium | reverse complement strand
ATTTGGCTCGCCAAACTCCCTTGTTTTCGCGCAGCGCGCCTTGCCTCGCACGCAAATCGACGCCCTCGCGACGGCCGTCGATATTTTCACAGGCTCTGACAGGAGACGGGTCTGTGAGGATTCACGTCTGCGGGTGGTTTACCACCGCCCTCTACGCCAGCAAGCCGGGGAGCGTGTGCTCCGTCACGGATTGCCACCGTACCGAAGGACAATATACCGGCCGGCAAGCATGATCTAACTTGACATTACCGTGGCAGAAAAAACCATGGAGACATGAACTTGCTGTCGCCGTGCCCCTTAGCATGCCGGTGGCAGCTCCCCGATGGGTCGAACCAAACGCTGAATCATGGATACACGCCATGCCTTCCGGTGAACAGTTACTTGCAGCCATCCGAACGGCAACGTTCGGTCTGATGCTGGCCGGATCCTGTCCGGTCTCGGGCGGCTGGTACGAGGCGGTTGCCGCGGAAAGAAGCGGAGATTACGCGAGGGCATTCGTCGAATACCGGCAATTGGCCGACAGCGGCGATATCCAGGCGCTCCATAATCTGGGCGTCATGTACTACAACGGATACGGTGCAGCCTTGGATTACGAGCAGGCGATGCAATGCTTTCTTGCGGCCGCTGAACACGGCATCGCCGGTTCACAGAACAATGTCGGCTACATGTATGCGCACGGACAGGGTGTTCGGCGGGACTTTGTCAAAGCCCACATGTGGTTCGATATCGCGGCTGCAAATGGAGAGAAGACCGCCGTTGAAAACCGGGTTATCGTAGCCGCGCACATGAACCCGGCCGAAATAGCCGAAGCCGTGAGGCTGGCGGGTGAGTGGCGTGAAAAAATCCGCGATAACGGCCTGCGTGTTGATACCCCATGCTGATGGCGGAGTCTGGCGCCGGCTTCCGACCTGCCCTGTGTGGACTGCAGACTGAATTGCGCCCACCTCGTTACATTCGAAGACTTCTTGACAGCCATTTAATCAGGATTTGGGATTAAGCAAGCGCCTCTCCGCCCTGACGGCTTACTTGGTCGCCGAGACCGGCGCCTTGGGGCAGATGGTGAAGAAGTCACGCGCCTTCATCGCCTTCAGGCACTGGCCGCTGGTGGAGGTCATCAGGCCGCGGTTTTTGCTCGCGTTGCGTTCCTCGGTTTCCATGTCGAGCAGCTGCCGGGACGGGTTGCAGGCCTCCGCGTCGTTGCACTGACTCTTGTCTCCGCACACGCGCCGGACCAGCTGTTCGCAGGGCGAGTAGCCCACGATGCGGACATCCTCCCACTCCTCTTCCTCCGGGGGTGGCAACTGGCGGGATTCGAGGATGGACTCGTTCGGTATGGCCACGCCGCGGTTGGTGATGAGGATGGAACCGTCCTGCAGGCGGTGGGCGCCGTCCCAGAGCTGGGTGGTGACCCCGCGCTGGGTCACCGTGGCGCGGTTGGTATTCGGGTTCACCGTGACCGTCCCGCCGCCCTGCAATTGGGAAGTCCAGTCCGCGGCCGTGACGCAAAACACCGGCACTAACAGTGTCATCAGTAACAAGAGGCGTGTCATCGGTTTCATCGGGGCAAATTCTCCTGGAACGGGCGGACGCGCAGGCAGTTTGCGGCTAATAGCGCCCGTGCTGTTTGGATATGTAGTTGGTCAGCTCCACGTACTGTGCGTTCATGCCGCGCAGGATGCGGTGCACGGTGCGGATGATGGAGCGCATCACCTTGTAGACCAGTTCCGGGTCCTTCTTGATCAGGCCCTCGAAGCTGGCCCGGTCCAGGCGGATGAGTTCGCAGTTGCCGAGCGCACGCAGGCTGGCGGTGTGCTCGATGCCGTCGATGAAGCCCATTTCTCCGACCATGTCGCCTTCCTTGAGCAGTTGCAGGGTGACCAGGGAACCGCCCCCGGAGCGGGTGAGCACCTCGAGCCGGCCCTTGGTCAGTACATGAATGGAGTCGTCCTTCTGTCCTTCCTCGATGAGGAAGGCGCCATCCTTGATGCCGCAGGAAGTGACCACTTCGGCGAGCAGCGCGCACTGCGGGTCGGTGAGCTCCCCGCCCAGGGGGGTATTCTTTATGGTCTCTTTGCTGATGACGAAATCTGCGCTTGCGGTCATGTTATCTGGCTCCTGTGTCGCGAATGATGAGTGGGTGGATCGAGGAGATCATCCCGGCCGGGCTAGCCTGCCGCCTGCCGTGGCCCGCCGGCTCACAGGTTCCGGATGATCTGCAGCATGTCCAGTGTGGTCACGATGCCCGTCAGCGCGCTGCCCCGGGTGACGAAGACCCGGTGGATTCTTCCCCGCAGCATTGTTTCCGCCACCACCTGTACGCTGGTGTTTTCCTCCACCTTGAAGATCATGGGGGTCATGATATCCCGGACCTGAACCGAAGATTCGTTCCGGGTGTGGAACATCCGCAGCTCCTCGTGGCCAAGCTGCCGTTCCATTTCATAGAGGTAGACATCGTGGGTGTCGTCGGTTTCCCCGCCGTTGTCCGGCATGCTGCCGTGACGCAGGATGTCCGTCATGGACACCACGCCCACCAGTTCGCCGTTCTCCTCCGTGACCGGGGCGCCCGAGATGCTGTTGTCGACCAGAAATTCCGCCAGTTCTTCCAGTGACCAGTCGGCGTCAACGGCAAGCACCTCGCGCTGCATCACGTCGTTTACGGTCATGGACCTGACATCGTTCCGCGGATTGCTCATTCTTCTCTCCTGTCTTTCCTGTCCCGGTGTCTTTCGGGTGGCCCCCCGGGGGACACGATTTACCGGTCGCAAACGGACAGGAATGCAGGCTAACGGAACCGGTATGGGGTCTGTAACCCGGCGGGGTAGAGCGAATTCTACAATAATTCCAGTCCGAAAACCCGGTTGGGTAGCGCCCGCCTGATCCCCGGATCGCCGGGCGCTCAGCCGCGGCTCGCCTTGATGAGTTCGTAGGCGGCTTTGATTTCGCGCGTTTTCTCGGTGGCGAGCTTGATCATTTCCTCGGGCAGACCCTTGGCGATCAGCTTGTCGGGGTGGTGCTGGTTCATCAGGCGGCGGTACGCCTTCTTGATCTCGGCATCGCTTGTGTCCCTGCCGACGCCGAGAATCCGGTAGGCGTTGGCGAGCGAATGTTTTTCCCGCTCCGGCGCCTGGCCGGCGCCGACGAAGCCGAACAAGTGCTCGATGGCGGCGCGGTCGAGGCCCAGGGCCTCGCCGATGAAGAACAGCAGGCGTTTCTCGTCGCCGTGGATCCGCCCGTCGGCCATCGCCGTGGCTATCTGGATCTCGAGAAACATCTGCACGAGATTGCGCCGGCCATGGCATTCGTGGCGGAACTGCGCCAGGACCTCCCGCAGGGGGAAATCCTCCTTCTTGCCCTCGTTGAACAGCCGGATGGCCGCCTGGCGCTGATTCGGGTCGAGCTGCATGCGCGTCATGATGGCCTCGGCGGCCGAGATCTCGGCGGACGTCACGCGCCCGTCGGCCTTGGCGATGTGGCCCATCACCGAAAAGGTCGCGGTGAAGAAGGCGGCCTGGACGCGTTCCTGCCGGCCCGGATCAAACGCCGAGGGCCGGTCGGCCGAGGTGAGGCCGCGGTCGAAGTTGCGGCCCAGGATGGCGCCGAGCAGCGCGCCGAGGGGGCCGCCGAACATATACCCGAGCGTGCCGCCGAGCAGGGTTCCCCACCAGGTCATTGGAAGCGGTTCTCTCCGTGGTTCTTCTCGGGTGAGAGTTTACACCGACGCCTGGACGCCTATGCAGCCGGGTGATGCCGCTTCGTGACGGCCGTCCGCCCGTGACGTGCGGCATCGGCGGTGTCGGCCATGCGGCATCCTGCGGTAGAATCGACGTTCAAGAGGTGCTCCTATGACAAAATTCGTCGAAACGCTCAGGCTCAAGGAACTCGCGGAGGAAGACATCTACTTCGCGAAGCGCGACCAGGAACTGATCCGGGCGCTGCACAAGAAACGGCTGGCCGAGACCGTTGCCGCGGATACCTCGAAGGAGAAGAAACTCGCCAGGACATTCGAGAAGCGCT
>JAHKKL010000025.1 GCA_020027635.1 Gammaproteobacteria bacterium | reverse complement strand
ACAGAACAGGTTGGAGGGAAAGCGTGATCATCACGACAACTGATCCAATTACCGGTGAAGACATTCTTAATCCGGAACTCAAGCCGTACGTCGTCGAGGGCAGGGGCCACCTCGCCATCAAGATCTACTTCGAGTCGGAAGAAACCCGCCGCATCTACCTCGATATCGCCGTTGAAGACCCCCACAACCGGTTCGCACTGGGCAAGGACAATCCGCAACATCAGGGCTCTACCTGAAGACTCCGGCATTGCCGCCCGACTGCTGCATCTGCCTGATGTCGAGGATGCAAGCCTGTCTGAAGTGCTGTCGTGAACTCCCCCGCTTCTGCTCCCGGAGCGGCTGGATTGACAATGACTCCCTGCGCTACCGCAGCCCGTGAACGCGATGACGAGGCACTCGCGGGGATTGAATCGAGATAACACCGTATTTAGCAGGTACAATGCCCCGGCCGATCGTTAACCAGGCTATCCGATCCATCATCCAGGTTCCCGCATGCTGCACAACGTATTGACGATACTGCTCGCCGGCGGCGTCGGCTCGCGCCTGCATCCCCTCACCAGGGATCGCGCCAAGCCGGCGGTGCCGTTTGGCGGCAAATACCGGATCATCGATTTCACCCTCGCCAACTGCCTGCATTCCGGCATGCACCGAGTGCTGGTGCTGACGCAGTACAAGTCACATTCCCTGCACAAGCACCTGCGCGATGGCTGGTCGATATTCAACCCCGAACTCGGTGAATACATCACCCCGGTACCTCCCCAGATGCGCAAGGGCGAAACCTGGTACAGCGGGACCGCGGATGCCATCCACCAGAACCTGTTTCTGCTGGAGCGCGCGAATGCAGACACCATTCTGATCCTCTCGGGCGACCACATCTACCGCATGGACTACGCCGCCATGCTCAAGTTTCATCACCGCCACGAGGCGGATGTCACCATCGCCTGCATGAAGGTCGGACGCGGCGAGGCCGGTCAGTTCGGCATCATAAGCATCGATGACGCGCAGCGGATCACGGCGTTTGCGGAAAAACCGGCCACCCCGGAAACGATTCCCGGCGATGCCGGACACTGCTTGGCTTCCATGGGGATCTACCTCTTCTCCAAACAGCTGCTGCTCGACACGCTGGAAACGGATCATGCGAAAGCGGACTCCAGCCACGACTTCGGCAAAGACATCCTGCCGGCACTGATAAATACGCACCGTGTCTGCGCCTACCCCTTCGGCGGATCAAGCGGACGCGTCTCACCTGACAATTACTGGCGTGACGTGGGGACCATCGATTCCTACTACGAGGCCAATATGGATCTGCTGAGACCGGTACCCTCGCTGAACCTCTACCAGGACGACTGGCCCATCCGCACCTACCAGTCACAGCCGCCGCCGGCACGCACGGTTCCCGGCGCATCGGGCAATGAAGGTATCTCCATCAACTCCATCATCGCCGGCGGCGTCATCATCGCCGGCGGCAGCGTACAGCATTCCATCCTGTTCCCACGCGCCTATGTCGGCGATGAGGGCGTGGTGAGGGATTCCATCCTGTTTGAACGGGTTCACGTTGGCGATCGTGTGAAGCTGCGCAACTGCATCATCGACAAGGGAGTCCAGGTGCCGGCCGGCGAAACCATCGGCCTGGATCCCGCGAAAGACCGTGCACGGTTTACACTCTCCACCAACGGAATCGTGGTCGTGCCGAAGAATTACCGGTTCAGTTGATGCCCCGGCGCCCGGCCCATTTCGGGTACAATGCGCGTCCCCCGGCGAGACCCGGCCAACTCCGACTCTCTGCGCCCATGACCGCCAGCTTGCGCTGTGGCTCATGATCTGCTGCGCCATGGTCTTTGCCATGGTGGTGCTCGGCGGCGTGACCCGGTTAACCGGTTCGGGGCTGTCGATGGTGGAGTGGGATCCGATATTCGGCGTCGTGCCGCCGCTCGGCGAGGCGGACTGGGAGGCGACCTTCAACCTCTACCGGGAGTCACCCGAATACCAGAAAATAAACGTCGGCATGGACCTGCACGGCTTCAAGCAGATCTACTGGTTCGAGTTCGCTCACCGTCTCCTGGGACGCGCCATCGGCCTGGTCTTCCTGCTCCCGTTTCTCTACTTCCTGATCGCCGGCCGCATACGGAAGCCGCTGATACCGAGGCTGGTTACGCTGTTCGCCCTGGGGGGTCTGCAGGGTGTGCTCGGCTGGTACATGGTCAAAAGCGGTCTGGTGGACAACCCGCACGTGAGCCAGTACCGGCTCACGGCACACCTGGCGGCGGCCCTCGTCATTTACGCCTACATGCTCTGGGTAGCCCTCGGACTGTGGACGAACGCCGACCGGGTGGCGGCATCACCCGCTCCGCGCGGCCTGCGCCGGTTCGCCGCGCTGCTGGGTGGCCTGGTATTCATCACGGCACTTTCCGGCGGCTTCGTGGCCGGTCTTAAGGCGGGGTTTGCCTACAATACCTTCCCGCTGATGGATAGTCGCTGGATACCCGAGGCCATGTTCATGCAGGCGCCGGCATGGCGCAATTTCTTCGAGAACATCGCCACGGTACAGTTCGATCACCGCCTGTTGGCGACCTTGGTGTTTGTCGGATGCGTGAGCTTCTGGCTGGCGGCACGGCGCCAGTCACTGCCGACATCGGCGCGCACCGGTGTGCATGCCCTGCTGGCAGCCGCCCTGTTACAGGTCACGCTGGGCATCTCGACTCTGCTGCTGCATGTGCCGACACCGCTCGCCGCCACTCACCAGGCCGGCGCCCTGCTGCTGCTCACGGTCATCCTGGTCGTGAATCATCGCCTGATTTACGCGCGGTCGTAGCCTGTTCGCGGGCGAGACCCCGCCGGCTTTCAAGAAGTCGCCATTCCGGGGCGGCCCGGCCAACCCCCGCGAAGGGGGCGGTAGCTAAGAGGAGCTGGGCAGAAAAGAGTGGAGGAAAATACCGGCAGGCCACACGGCCTGCCGGTATTGAACTGCTGCTTACAGGCTGCTGAAATACGCGGCCACGTTGTCGATATCCGCGTCGGTCAGCGGTTTGGCCATCGGGCTCATCATCGGATCGGTACGAGTCCCGTCACGGAAGGCCTTGAGCTGCTTGATGAGGTAAGCCTCCTTCTGACCCTTCAGGTTCGGCCATATCGGGTTGTTGCTGATACCCTCGGCGCCGTGGCAACTGGCACAGACAGTCGAGGCCTTGGTCTTGCCTGCCGCCGCATCACCGGCAGCCAGCACGGCGCCGCTCAAACCAAGCAATACGCCCATCGTAATCACACTCGCAAGTTTCTTCATTTTCCTGACTCCACTGGGTTGTTGGAACTGTTCATAGCACTGTTAAAGGGGAACGAAATAACGTTCGGGTTGCAAATTGAGGCGTGCAGTATCGCCGCACGGGGTCGGGTAGTCTATTAAAAAACAGTAATATTATTCAACTGCGCGGCTACAGATCATTATGAAACAATGGGTTAAAAATAACCAATCAATCCAGACAGCCTAATCTGACAGCCAGAACCACCAGATAATCAGCGCCATCAGCACGCCGCCGCCGATGTTTATCCAGACATCGGGACTCATGCGCCACCCCCGCCGGGATGAAACCGCCGCAGGCGGTTGGCGTTGCTGACGACGGTCACCGAAGACAGTGCCATGGCCGCCCCGGCTATCATCGGATTGAGCAGCATGCCGGTCAGCGGGTAAAACACGCCGGCGGCGATCGGGATGCCCAGGCTATTGTAGACGAACGCCCCGAACAGGTTCTGCCAGATGTTGCGCACCGTGGCATTGGAAATGGCAATGGCATCGGCCACGCCATGCAGCGAACCCCCCATCAGGGTCACATCGGCGCTTTCGATGGCGACATCCGTGCCGGTGCCGAGCGCGAAGCCGACATCGGCGCGCGCCAGCACCGGCGCATCGTTGATGCCGTCGCCGACCATCGCCACCACTTCGCCCTGTTCCTGCAAGGCCGCGACATGCGCCGCCTTGCCATCCGGCAAGACCTCCGCCAGGTACTCCGCAATACCGACGGCCCGCGCCACAGCCCGCGCCGTGGCGCGGGCGTCACCCGTCAGCAGTACCAGCCGCAGACCGCGCGCCTTGAGACGCGCGATCGCCGCCGCCGCGTCCGCCTTGACGGGGTCGGCGACGGTAATCATGCCCGCCAGTTCATTATCGACGGCGAGGAAAACCGATGACTGACCCGTAGCAGCCCGGGCGTCGTACAGTGCCAGCAGCGCAGTGACATCGATGCGATGGTCATGCAGTAGTTTGGCGTTCCCCAGCAGCACCCTGCGCCCGTCGTGCGTTTCCGCTGTTACGCCATGCCCGGCGATTGCCTCGAATCCCTTCACCCTTTCGGCTTCGATCGCGCGTGAACGCGCCGCCGCCTCGATGGCCTCGGCCATGGCATGTTCCGACCCCGCCTCGACACCGGCGGCAAGACCGAGCAGGGCTGAGGTCTCCCAGCCGCGGACCGTTTCGATGGATGTTACCCGGGGCCGCCCTTCCGTGACCGTGCCGGTCTTGTCGAGCACCACCGTGGTCACCTTGCGGGCGCGCTGCAAGGCCTCGCCGCTGCGGATCAGGATACCCTGTTCCGCCGCCTTGCCGATGCCCACCATGATGGAGATCGGGGTCGCCAGCCCCAGGGCGCACGGGCAGGCGATCACCAGCACGGTGATGGCCGTTACGATGCTGTAACCGATCCTTGGTTCGGGGCCGAAATTGAACCATGCGAGGAACGTCAGGACGGATATCAGCAGGACGACGGGCACGAATACGCCGGTCACCTGGTCGACGAGGCGGGCCACCGGCGGCCTGGAACCCTGCGCCGTGCGCACCATGTCGATGATGTGCGCCAGCACCGTGTCCCTGCCGATGCGGCGTGTCCTGATGAGGAAACTGCCGGTCCGGTTGAGCGTGCCGCCGACAACCTCGTCCCCGGCGGCTTTGTCCACCGGGAGGGGTTCCCCGGTCAGCATGGATTCATCGACGCTGGAGTGCCCTTCGATGATGACGCCATCGACCGGGATCTTCTCGCCGGGATGCATGCGGACGGTCTCATCGAGACCGACCCACTCGATCGGAATGTCCGCTTCCTTCCCGTCACGGATCACGCGGGCGGTGCGGGGCTGCAGGCCGATCAGTTTTTTAATGGCCTGTGATGAGCGGCTGCGCGCCTTCATCTCGAGCGCGGCCCCGAGATTGAGCAACGCGAGGATCACGGCGGCGGCCTCGAAATAGGCATGGCGGGCAAGGCTGGGTATCTGCTCCGGAAACAGCACCACCGCCATTGAATACAGCCAGGCACTGCCGGTACCCAGCGCAATCAGGGTATCCATGTTGGCGTTGTGCCGATGCAGGGACCGCCAGGCACCAGTAAAAAAGTGGCCGCCGGCGTAGACCAGCACGGCGAACGTGGCGATCCCGATGCCCAGCCAGAACAGCGAGTCTGCAGGAGAGCTCACAATTGGCAGCAGACCCAGCCAGTCACCGCCCATCAGCGGCATACCGATCAACGCCGCCACCGCGGCCTTGCGCACCAGGCTGCGGTAATGTCCGGCCTCGAGGGCGTCGCGTTCGGCGAGGTCTTCCGGGCCGGTCATTACGGCCGCGTCATAGCCGGCGGCAATGACGGCCTGGACCAATGCCTGGGAGCGCACCTCACCGGCTACCTGCGCCGTGTGCTCGGCAAAATTAACTTCGGCCGAGACCACCCCGGGCACCGAGAGCAGCGCCTTGCGAACGCTCGACACGCAACCGGCACAACTCATGCCGGAAACGGAAAGATGGATGACGGGTTGCTCTGACATGACAGGGGATGACCGGCAACGGCTGGAGGCAGAGTAATCTTACTGCAATTCGGCACGACCGACCCAGCGGTTTCGGGAGCAGGCGGGCGCCGAATGTCGGCGGGCTGTCAGCTCATGCGGCAATGATCAGCGGATAGGCTATTTCGCCTTTCCCTGAGGAACTCCCGGTAATCGAGGTACTGGGTGCAGTCACTCGAGAAATTCAACCCGATGCGACCGTTGATAATATTGAGGGATCCAGCCCTGAGATGCCCCGTCCTGTCGGAGAAGCGCAACGACTTGAATGCGGCCAGGATGGCGATGATCTTGTGCGGCGGAATCTTCGCATTAATCGGATAGGACACCGCCTCAAAAGCCGACGGGAAACCTTTTCCGAGGAATTCCTTCGTGTGCCACACCTGGTAGTTATACGGGTCACTCATCGACCACAGCGTGACCTGCCCACTGGAGAAATGCACCTTGGCGTGGAAAATGCCCCTTTCCCTCAGCAGGCATCCAGTCCTGCGCAGCACCTCGTCGATACGCTTGTCGAACTCATTCTTCACACGGCATGCCTGTACGGTAAACGGCGGGGTGATGAATCACCACGAACCTGCAAGAACGTGCCTGGCTCCGGACACGCTGCATGGGGTCACACGATATCAACAGCAAGTTACAAGCCAACAGGTCAAGGCTTGTATATCAGGCGGTTATAAAGGCGGACACGGGCAACACGCACAATACCCGTGCATACCGGCACCAAGATGCGACAACCGGGCAGCCCGGCTGTCACTCATGCCCCCAGCAGACGCCGCCACCAGCGCCGGCGGTTGGCGGGCGAGAAGGCGGCCGCGTTGAGATCCGACGGCGGTAATTTGGAAAGTACCCAGCCCGGCAAGGGCGGATTATCGCTGTAACCACAGGAGACTCCCAGGTTGCCCGGGTCATAGATCTTGATGAACTGCGGCGACTCGAACGAGTCGGCGTACACGATGCCGCAATAATCCTCGTCGTGTTCCCTGCGCAGCAGCAGATCAATTTCGGACAGGAAGGTCCGCAACATTTCTCCGCTCACTGGGTCTTCCGGCGGTGATTCGCCCGTGGCGTAGAGATACCATCCATTCCCTGCGTCGCGGCGCAGCACCTCCCAGAGCTGATCGAGTTGCTCCCAGCGCAGGACGTTTCGGAACCGGCCGCGGAAGGCGACGGTGAACGGATTTGTTGCCGGCGTGTTCATGATGCGTATAACCTGCAGCTATGTTTTTGTTTATGAACGACTCCAGGTGATTTATATCATGGATCCGGACTTCTGGCATGAACGCTGGAAAACCAACCAGATCGGTTTTCACCAGAGTGATATCAATCCCTATCTTGTCCGTTACTGGCCCTCCCTGGCGCCGAACAGGGGCGAGCGTGTCCTTGTACCCCTGTGCGGCAAAAGCCGGGATATGTTCTGGCTGCTGGAGCAGGGGTTCGCTGTGGTGGGTGTCGAAATCAGCCCCATCGCCGTGGAAGCCTTCTTTGCCGAGAACCGGCTTACCCCTGTAGTCACCCGGGAAGACCGCTACATACGGTGGAGGATCGAAGCCCTGGAAATCCTGTGCGGTGATTTTTTCGAGCTGGGACGGGGCGATATCGGAAACTGCCGTGGGATGTATGACCGAGCGGCATTGATCGCCCTGCCGCCCGAGATGCGCCCACGGTACGTCAACCACCTTTCCACCGTGCTGGACCGGCACGCCAGAGGGCTTCTGTTAACTTTGGATTATGATCAGTCCGAGATGGGGGGGCCGCCGTTTTCCGTAAGCGATGCGGAGGTAACAGAATTGTTCACGGATGCTTGTACAGTTCAGCAACTCTGCCGTACCGATATCCTGCGCTCACAACCGAGATTCATGGAACGGGGCCTCACCCGCCTCAGCGAACAGGCCTGGCGGTTGGAGAGAACCGGACAGGCGGGCGGAGTCATTCGATAGCAGGGACAACAAACGCAATGTTTGCTCCCCGAAAGGAGATCATTCCCGGTGATTTCGGGCATGCGGAGATCATGGCCAGGGACAGCGGGAAATAACCGGGTAACCGGCGGCTGGGGCAATGCGCTTGATAGGCATGGACCAGCAACCCTATGGCACAGATTCAGCTTTCGCGCAGGAAGGCTTCGGCTGTCATATCCCGATGAGGGACAACGCTTACGTCTTACCCATCCGGCGAAGCTCCCCTGAACCCGCACCGGCTCAGCCTCCTTGGCCCGTCGCTCTCGCGCCGCCGCTCCCGGCTTCCTGCCTTCCGCGGCACTCACACCTCCCTGTGCATCGTCCTTGCGCTCCGCGACGTACCTGCAATCCCTGCAGGCAAAAAAAGGCGCCGTGACGGCGCCTAAGGGGGATTAGGTAGCCGCTCACTGCTCAAGTTCGGCCGTATCCGCTGTACCATCCGGAGGCGGCATATCCTCGATCTTGGCGGGGAAGTCGCCTGCGGACTGCGCGGTACAGAATGCCGCGCTGCTTGGCAGTGGCTGCTCTTCCTCGTCCTGGTACAGCGTCGTGCCATCGAACAGGGCGAAGTCCAGTCCGAGAATGGTCACATGGGAACCTGCGACACAGTTGTCTACCGGTCCCACCAGCCGGTCATAACCCGACGGTTCACGGCGCATCTCCGTCGCGATGAGACGGTCAAGGGCGGCATCCCGGTACGCCACGACCTGCAAAACGTCGCCCGCATGGATATCGGAGAGGGTCAGCGGATCATTCAACCCGGTTTCGTCCCGCAACGTGGTGCGGTTGTCAAGCGACACAACCAGGTCACCGGGAACAAACCGCAGGGTGATGTCGCCGGTGACCCCCCCCGCATCAGTCTCTACCGTGAGCACACGGGCTCCAATCTCAACATTTCCGCCGCGAGCCTCCAGCTTGCTTGCCATGAGTACCCCGCTCTGAATGGGACCTTCGACCTCCACCTCCATTCCGTTCGAAATGCTCCCCATGAGACTGGCGGGGTTAAAATCTGCGCCCGAGGCATTCACCTGTTGTCCGGCGACCCAGAAGTCGCCAATGTCAGTGAAATCGGTGACAATCCCCTCGATGCTGGCATTCTCGACATCGTCAAACCCATTGCCCTTCAGTTCCACGCGGGTGGCCGCGATAGCGGTGCCGGCCAGTGTCCCCTTGACCTCCACAAACTGATTATTGACAAGCCCTCCGGCAGGAAGCTCAGCAGCGGTGGCATCCACCGAGTAAGTGGTCGCTGCATAGTCGACTGCAAGGGTAAAGGTATCGCCGGCCAGCCCGGTGACTGTACCCTTCACTTCAATTTCACTACCGGTCTTGCGTTCAAGGCGTGTGGCCTGCAAGACGCCGGCGGCATCGAAGAAGCCGCTGACCTCCACCAGGTCATCGGTCTGCAGGGTATCGAAGGCCACATTATCAAATACGGTGTTGACCTTGTGCACGGTGACGCTGATACCCATCACGGTGAAGCTCCTGGTGAACTGGTCAACATCGATTATCGTGCCCTGTACCGGTCCCTGCACCGTATCGTCGTATTCAATGTTCTCTGCGATACCGGTCACGCCGTCATTATTCAGGGTGCCGGCAACGGTAACGACCATGCCAATGCCGAGAAAATCCGCATCGTCGGTTCCATCACTGACAGACGTCTCGCCGTCAACATCCCGGTTTGCGCCGTCTGTTTCAAATTCGATGCCGTTGACGAAGATGCTGCCGAAAGCCGTAATCGTACCCGAGGCTACAATACCGGTACCGCCGATGCCGCCACCGGCCATACTTCCGCCGCCACCGCCGCCGCAAGACGCGGTAACAAGGCATGAGACGGCGAGGGAGAACAACAGGAAAACTTGTCGAATCGAATACCGCATCCCACTTATTCCTCGGATGAATCCTGTTCGTAGTAGTAGATACCCAGACTTATGTACTTTCCCCTGTCCCCGCTATTCTCGCCCAGCTCACTGCTGGCGAATTGCCTGTCGAGTTGCTCGAGTAGGGACTGCGCCTTCGTGAAAGTCATTTTTTTGAGTTTTGGCACCGCCGCCGGATCAATGTTGTCGTAGGACACCTTGCGCTGGAACAGGAGATCATCCGGCCTCGCCGTGAGGTTGTGATCAATGGTTGTAATCAGTTCCGCTACATCGGTTCCGAGCACCTGTATCTTGTCGAGAGGATCACTGCCCGGTACAAAGGCATGACGCACCAGCCTGACCTTATCTCCCATCAGCCTGACGCTTCCCGACTCCTCCAGCATAGACAGCATGGCCTTGGTCGGTATATCTCCGCTGTATTCCTTCACCAGCAACGCAAAGGATTTCGGCTTGCCGTCAACCGGCAGATCCGACGGTTTCCCGTCGGAACCGAGGAAACGCCGGTCATTTACCCAGCCGCTGATTACGCGAATGCCGCGGTTGAAGCGTTCCTGGCTGACTGTATCATCAGGCGCAACAAGCTCCAGCAGGCGCTTGACTTCCTTGCGTGTCAAACCGGTCAGCGCCGAAATGCGTGACACGGTCTGCCTCTTGCCCTCAGGAGCGAAGTCAGCGAATGCCACGTCCACATATACCTTTCTGACCAGCTCCGAGAACGTGCCATAGGCAATCCCGTTGCGCAGAAGGATGCGCACCAGCGGTCTCATCAGCCGCAGGATCGATGCGAACAGGACCTTGTTGTATTTCCTGCTCATTATCCTTGGGATTCTATTCCCAATATAGAAGATTGGTCAATGATACATGCATCGGCGAAACAGGAATTTAGCATAAATCAGTATTGATTATTAATTGGCGGCATATGATTGCTCATAACCCGCCTCATCAGGGGGTAATCACCGGAAGCCATCTGCGCGATGGGAACCCGTGGATCGATTATCCGCACAAAACCCGTGCGCCGCAGCATCAACAGCGGACTGAAATGCTTGACTTATCACTGAACGCGCGCGCGCCACGCAGGCCGTTCGTACACACGGGGCGGCAATGTGGTTACAGGCTGTCAGATTGACGTTGTCAGGGTGTACTGCCCTGGGATTGTGGATCCCAAGCGATACAATGCAAGCCGCCATGGCTCCATGAAGCCGCGGGAAATGCGCAGGATCTCCCGCACCGGTTCTGCATCAGTCAGGGGATGATGATTGCAACGGGTTATTCGTAATATCCGCTTCAAGGGTACAACAACGTTTTGCACCAGCCATCCGCACGTTTCTCGTACAGGACGCGTTCATGCAGACGGTGCCAGCCGGACTTCCAGAATTCGATCCGCTCGGGAATAACCCGGTAGCCAATCCAGTGCGGCGGGCGCGGGACCGTGTCATCAATGAATCTGGCATGCGCCTTTGCCATCCTCTCCTCGAGGGTTTCCCGGATATCCAGGGGCCTGGATTGCTGCGATGCCCATGCGCCCAGCTGACTGTCACGCGGGCGTGTCTCCCAATAAGTATCGGATTCTTGCGCACTGATGGTGACTGCCCTGCCCTCGATCCGCACCTGGCGCATCAGTGGCTGCCAGAAGAAGCATAGCGAAACAAAGGAATTTTCCCGCAGTTCATCACCTTTGCGACTCTGGCTATTGGTAAAGAAAACGAAACCCCGTTCATCGAAACTCTTCATCAGCATGGTTCGCGCAGATGGCCGGCCTTGCGCATTCGCCGTGGCCAGCGTCATTGCGGTCGGTTCTCGCAAATCGGTCTTGCAGGCCGCATCCAGCCAGTCCTGAAACATGGTCACTGCCTCATGCTGAAGCTCTACTGTATTTGTCATGATTTCGGTCCACACCGTCCGCAAGCGTCCGAGTAAACATAATAATTCAATCAGTCGGCAAAATACGCTGAGATATGTCAATTTATCTTCAATTAATCAACCACATGATTGAATCGCCCGGATTTACACGTAGGACTCGGCTAAAGCCTCAATCGATACCTTCCGGATCAACAGTGTGCATATGATGGCACCGCTCACGCCAAGCCGTGCAGCATCACGCCGCCGGGTCATCTGTGCCGGTCAAACGAATTTTCAGCATTGCCGGCATGCGGGTGCGCCTGCCCGTGTGGATGACAACAGTCAGGATCCAACGATCCTCCCTGTATCCGCGACCAGGCGCTAATCGTTGTTTATCGGCTTGCTTTGCACCGCTGATTTGACGAAGATCAAGTCGCCAACGCCGATTGGACGGAATAATGGGGCGATTCTGGAACCTATACGAGGTGAAATCACGTGGAACTAACCATATTGTTGATCGTTGCCGGTCTGGTAATGGCCATAATTATGGGCGGCGCCTATCTGACTTGCCAACGGGTCCAGGATTATTGTGCCCTGCAAACGAAACGCGAGGAGCTGGTAAACCGCATACTCAACAGCCGGCTTGGCAAGATGCTGCGCCGCCTGAATATCAGTCTTCGTGACTACGTGCGCAAATTTCCGACCACCGCGATAACAGGCCATATGAGTACCTGCCAGAACTGCGATGCATCGACCGCCTGCGATTCCTACCTCGCCGATGACCGGAGCGATCCCGCCAGCGCTCGCGATTTCTGCCCAAACATGAATGAATTTGACCGCCTTAGGAATGGGACACACGATAGGTCGGCTTGATACCAGACCCGTCATGTAACAGAACCGGATCTTCCAACAGGATTCTTCCTGCCGGTCATTTCATAATCAACCGGCCGACATGGCCATTGGCCGGATTGTTCACTCGGACATGCTCACAGCATGGAATATGGAACGCAGGTCGCTTTCCCATCGCTCGAAAATTGTGGAATCCACCGCATCGTCTGCGATAGCGGCATACAGCCTGGAGTTTGATGTTATCAGGAGGGTTTGACCGTCTTCTGCAAAGATGGAAATCTTGAGTGGCAGGTAGGGAAACATCTGGAATGCCTTCCCTGTAAGGCCCCGGACCTCGTCGATCTTTCCGAAAAATATTATTCGGTACTTGTCCGTCTTGTAGCCCATGCTGGGGAGCCCGATATCCACGCACTGGACTCGTGAGATGGTGTAACCGTGATCTCGAATCGATTCCTGCAGGGCGAGCATGGCCTCGGGAAACAGCTGCAGCGAGCGGGCCATTAGAATTTCCTCTGCATTGACCGGCACCGCATACTGCCAGATAAGCAGGGG
>JAHKKL010000242.1 GCA_020027635.1 Gammaproteobacteria bacterium | reverse complement strand
CACTATCGAGATTCTCACCACACCCAACGCAAAACAACTGCGAGCGCTCGAATTGATCCGCCAGATTCGTTTGTAGACAGAAACTGGAACCCCGATCTCACCCCAAGTACTTGTCATGCAAGGTCAAACTCGATCGGCGCTTGAAGGAACTTCGGTCTAGCCGCCGCTCGGCCATTATGCATAGGTCCCAGTTATGAACAGTTGGCTGGTGGTGGGCGCGGTCGCCACCTCGTTGGTCGAGTGGCGACCGCAGTCACGTCCTTTGCATAATTACAGGGTCTTCAGGAAGTCCATCAACGAGTCGGGTGCGCGGTAGCGCCGGATGGCTGTCTCGGGTTCCTGCAGCTTGGACAGCGCACGCTCCTTCATGGCGAGGTCGGCTTCGACGTACTGATGCGTCGTGGTGGGGCTCTCGTGCCCCAGCCACAGCGCGATGACACTGATGTCCACGCCCGACTGCAGCAGGTGCATCGCAGTGGTGTGCCGAATGGTGTGCGGTGAGACGTGGCGACCGGCCAGGCGTGGATGGGCGAGGCTGGCGGTCTTCACTGCCAGTTCGAGCCGCTGCGTGACGTTGCTGCGGGTCATGGGTTGGCGCTCGCGGTTGGGCAGCAACGCCGAGGTGGGGCCCAGTTCGGGGTTGATCCTCAGCCAAGCGCGTATGATCCTGACCGTCGAGCGCCACAGGGGCACCGTCCGCTGCTTGCGACCCTTGCCATGCAGGTGAACACAGGCCGCCCCGTCGAGCACCACATCGGCCAGTCGCACGCCGATGATCTCGGAGACCCGGGCGCCGGTGTTGTAGAGCATCGCCAGCAGCAGGTGATCGCGCTGGCTGGTCCAACCCGCGCCGGGCTGGCCGATGATCGCCAGCATCTCCTCGCGCGACAGGAACCCCAGCAGGGGCCGCTCGAAGCGCTTCATCGGCACGCCCAGGGCCTGTTCGACGACGTGCAAGCTGCCGACGTCGCGATGGCCTGCGAACTTCAAGAACGCCCGCAGCGCTGCGAGCCGTGCATTGCGGGTGCGCACCGTGTTGCCGCGCTCGTGCTCCAGATGGTCGAGGAAGCCGAGGATCAGTGCTGGAGTGATCTGCGCCAAGCGGATAGCTGTGGGCGGCTTGTGCAGGCGGGCCTGCACGAAGTCCAGGAACAGCACGAACGCGTCGCGGTAGGCTGCCACTGTGCGTGGGCTCATCGCCCGCTGCTGCGTCAGATGCTCGGCGAAGAAGACCTGCGCCAACGCCGCGAAGCTCGGGGGCGTTGCCGTAATGGTTGGCTTACTCATCGCCGTCCTCCCACGGATCAGCGAAGCGCTCGAAGCGCTCGCCGATCAGGCTCATCAACTCAGGCACGCCAGTGAGATACCAGTACGTGTTGGAGACCTTGGCGTGGCCCAGGTAAGTCGACAGCGCCAGCATCCGCTGGTCGAGGTCTGCGCCCTGTTCATGCCACAGCAACAGGCGGCGCACCGCGAAGCTGTGCCTGAGGTCGTGGATGCGAGGGGCACCGTGGCCTCCACGATTGACCCAGCCGAGTTGCTTGCGCAGTTGCTCGAAGATGCGGTGGGCCTGGTGCTCGCCTAAGGGTTGTCCGAGCCGCCGCCCGCGGGTAGCGATGAAGAATGGCGTTTCGGGGGTGGTGGGCACATGGCGCGTGCGTTGCGCCCGGTAGCGGGCCAGGGTTTGCACCGCACTCGGGTGCAGCGGCACCAGGCGGGACTTGCCGAACTTGCTCTGCCGGATCGTCAACACGCCGCAGTTCAGGTCCACGTCCGCGTCCAAGAGCGACAGGGCTTCGGAGATGCGCAGACCAGTGCAAGCGATCAGACCAAACAGCGTCGCCATCACAGCGCCACGCAGGCTGCCCGGCGGCCCGACACGAGCAGCGACATCCAGCAACTGCGTGATCTCTTCGTCGCGGTAGATGTGCGGCGCCACCCGGCCAGGAATCGGGCCGAAGACTGCTTCGTCGGGTACCTCGGTGGCAGGCTCGAACTGCCGCAGCCAGCGGGTGAACGGGCGCAGCAACCTGAACCGGCGTGCCGCGGTGGCGCGGTCGCCGTGACCCGCCTTGGCTTGGCGTGCCCAAGCGGCCATCAGATCGAGCGTCAGCGGCCCGCGATGGCCGGCCTCGGTGACGTAGCGGGCGAAGCGCGCCAGCGCCTGTCCCCTGCTGTGGAGTTCGAACCCCAGGTGCCGCCGCTCGGCCAGGTACTGCTGCACCCGGGCCTGCAAGCTCACCCGGGCGCTCATGCTGCGCTCCCGGGCCACGGCAGTGCAACACCCGCCAACGCTACCTGGTCGAGCTTGGCGTAGATGAGCGCGGTGTTCATCGAGCGGTGACGCAGGACGTCGGCCACCTCCTTGATCGTGCTGCCGCCCCCGACCAGCTGGCACGCCAGCGTATGGCGCAGGGCGTGAGTTCGGCCGTGCGCGATGCCAACCCTGCGGAAGGCGTCGCGTACCACTCGGCGGATGGCGTGCACGCCGATGGGTTGGTCGTACGGGGCAAGGTGGCGCACGAACAGTGCCCGGTTGCTGCTCTGTGGCCGCTCATGGCGGAGGTAAGCTTCCAGCGCCTGCCCTGTTACGCTCGGCAGGGGCAGCACGTCTTGTCGCCGGGATTTCGTGTGCTTGAGCGTCACGGTGCCCAGCCGCCAGTCGATGTCGTCGAGCTGCAGCCGGTTGATCTCAATGCCTCGCAGCCCGAGGTCCAGTGCCAAACGAACGACAGCGTAACCACGTCGAGGCGAGGCCGGGGCGGTCGTGAACGAACTCAGCAGCCGCTCGACTTCCTCGGGCGTGAGCGAACGCGGTAGCGAGGCCATGCTCCAGTGCGCCGGTGAGGCGATGACGCCCAGCAGCGGCTGTACCGCGTCGCCGCAACTGGCGCGGTAACGCAGGTAGGCACGCAGCGCCGAAGCGATCGTGATGGCGTTGCTGGTGGTGTTCCTTGCGTCCAACTGCTCGGCGATGAAACGCCGAAGCTCCTCAGGTTGTAGCCTGCCGATGAGCACCGCTCGATCGGCAAACTTCGCCAGCAGCAGTCGCTCGATGATGCGCAGGCGGCCACGGCGTGTTCCGGCGGCCAGGCCGCGCACATCACGCATGTGGACGTCGTAGCGACGCAGTTCATCGGCAATCGCACCTGCAGGCGAGGCGGGTTCGGCGACGACGTGCCGCTCGCGCAAGAGCGCCAGCAGCGACACGAGAGCGGCATGCAGATCCCGCGGTGTGCGCACCACCGGCGACGGGCAGTCGCAGCACGCCACGTGGTAATGCAGGAAGAAGTCGATGCAGGCGTCGTCGAGCGCGTGCACCGGCATGCGGCACATTGCCATCCAGTGCGCGAAGTGCGCCACGGCGCGCAGGTAGCGACCGGCAGTGGTGGCTGCATAGCGACCTTGCCTGAGTCGTGCGAGGTACGCGGGAACATGCGGCGACAACGGACCATCGAGCAGCCAGGCTCGAGCCGTAGGATGCAACGCAGGAATCTTGGTCATGACGGTCTCCAGGGATAGGGGGACCGCCAGTGCTGCCGCAGGCCCGGACTTATGTCCAGTGCAGCGCGCCGCCAGACTTCAGAACGCCACTGCCCACGCGGCCGGACGGGCTACGTGCCGGCGCAACTGTTCATAACTGGGACCTATGCATAATGGCCGTTATGAATAGCTCTCCATAACGGCCAGAAGGCGACATCCGCTCCTCCGCCCGAAAGCGGTGGCCCGATCTCGCCGCCCGCCGGTCCAGCGCGGTGCGCCAAACCAGCGTGTCGCGAATAGCCTGCTTACAGGCTCAGGCTAGGTTGAACGGCAGTTGTCGGAACAGCTTGCCTGTCAACCGCGCAATGGCGTTGGCGAACGCTGGCGCCAGCGGCGGCAGGCCGGGTTTGCCCATGCCGGTGGGTGCTTCGGCGCTGGGCACGATGTGCACCGCGATCTGGGGTATGTCGGTGCGGCACCGGTCCTGAGTGATCAGGCGTCGTCGTAGGAGAGGGAGGACGACAGGTCGCGGTGGGCGTTGGCTTGCGCAAGCAGGGTCTTGGCCTTGGCCTCGAAGGTCTGCACGGCGTCGGCGCCGGCGGCGAAGCGGACCGGGAGTTCCTCGAGCCCCGCGAGTTGCACGAGGGCGTCGGCGAGCTTGGCGGGGTCGCCTCCCTGCTTGCCATCCATGTTGCTCCAGGCGGCGACGGTTTCCCT
>JAHKKL010000241.1 GCA_020027635.1 Gammaproteobacteria bacterium | reverse complement strand
AGGTGCTTCACTTCCAGCGCCAGACGATAAAGCTTCTTGTCCTGCTCGAAACGGATGAACGGATTGACGCGGCTCGATGGCTTGATGTCCTCGAGCTTGATCTTCTCGATCTGCCGGGCGCGCGAGGTCGCCTGCCTGGCCTTGGAGGCGTTGGCGGAAAAGCGGCTGACGAAGGTCTGCAATTCGGCGATCTGGGCCTTCTTCCTGGCGTTGTCGGCGTACTGCTGCTCGCGCGCCTGGCTGGACGCGGTCATGTACTCGTCGTAGTTGCCGGGGTAGACGCGCAATTCGCCGTAATCGAGATCGGCCATGTGCGTGCAGACACGGTTCAGAAAGTGCCGGTCATGCGAGATGATGATCATGGTGCTGTTGCGCTCGTTGAGCACTTCCTCGAGCCAGCGGATGGTGTTGATGTCGAGGTTGTTGGTCGGCTCGTCGAGCAGCATGATGTCGGGATCGGCGAACAGCGCCTGCGCCAGCAGTACGCGCAACTTCCAGCCCGGCGCCACGGCGCTCATCGGCCCGAAGTGCTGCTCGATCGGAATGCCGACGCCGAGCAGTAGTTCCCCGGCGCGCGCCTCGGCGGTGTATCCGTCCAGTTCGGCGAACTCGACCTCCAGATCGGCGACCTTCATGCCGTCGGTTTCGCTCATCTCGGTCAGGCCATAGATGCGGTCGCGTTCCTGCTTCACGGTCCAGAGTCGGGCATGCCCCATGATGATGGTGTCGATCACCGTGTGGTTCTCAAAGGCGAACTGATCCTGGCGCAGTTTGCCGATGCGCTCATTGGCGTCGACCGAGACATTGCCCGCGGTCGGCTCGAGATCGCCGCCGAGAATCTTCATCAGTGTCGACTTGCCACAGCCGTTGGCGCCGATCAGGCCGTAACGGTTGCCGTCGCCGAATTTGACCGAGATGTTTTCGAACAGGGGCTTGGCCCCGAATTGCATGGTGATATTGGCTGTGGCTAACACGGTGTGAATCCAGAGTAGGTGATGAGGTAGGGCGCGGCATTGTCTCACAGATGCCGCCCCGCCGCGACGTGACAGCTGGCGTGCGGCACGACGGGGGAAAACTGCCTCAACACGGCGGCCGCGCCTTGCACCATCAACAGCGCCAACTATCAGGTGTTCCACAGTGGCACCGGTCGCGACAGCAGCTGTGGCACGCCGCTCTCGCGCGCGCTTGCCAACCGCACCTTCAGTGGACGGGCGGTGGCCAAGGGCCAGCCGGTGGGTTGCACCGTGTGCCACAACAGCAGCTACTGGACCGGTACTTGCGTACCTAGCCAGTAGCCGCGATCGAGGCGGCAGGGACGCCGCCGCCATAAACCAGGCCCCGCCAGGCAAGCCGGCGGGGCCTTTTTCGCACAGGACACCGGAGGATCGCATGCGCTCGTATGCGGTTCTGATCGTCGCCTTGTCGGGTTCGCACGTGGTTCTGTCCGCACTCGCCAACGACACCCCGATCGACATCCAGACGGATCAAGCCGGCGACCGGTGCCGGGGGAAGTCTGGCAACCCGTCTCGTGGCATGCTCCACGCGCTGCTATAGTCGTGTCATGAGAAAACGCGCCGCGGGGTTGCTGGTTCTGGCACTGATCACGGGGTGGGGCCTGGGGTGGTATGCGCGCGACCGCTGGGAGCCCGAACCACAGGCAGCCCGCGAATCGTCACGTGTCATCCCGTCAGCGTCGTCGGCCGTCCTGAAGTCTGCCGACCACGTCGCCGCGGCACGGCCGGAACGCAACGACGCGATCCGACAACTGCTGGAAAGCAGGGCATTTGCGCGCGCCGTGGAACGTTACGAGGCACTGCAGGCGCAGGCGGATGACGAGGCCGTGCAGCGCGCCAGGAGCCAGTTGCTGGAACACGCCCGTCAGTTGATTGCGCACGCCGACTACCCGGCGGCGATCGAGCTGCTGCAGCTTTACCTGCAGGTCGATTACCGCGACGTGGAGTCGCGCCTGCTGCTGGCGGATGCCTGGCGCGGCGAGAAGGACTTGCGCGCCGCGATCGCGCAGCTGTACGAGGCGAAGGGGCTGGCCTGGCGCCCGGAGATGCTGGAGCAGCTGACCCGGCGAATCCGCGCGCTGGTGACCGATTATGCGGATGGCCTGAAGCAAAGCGGCGATACCACCGGTCTGCTGGAACTGTACCAGGACCTCACCCAGCTCGAACCCGGCTTTGCGCCGTATTTCATCGGTCTGGCGACGGCACAACTGGCGCTCGATGATATCGACGCCGCGCGTCAATCGTTGCTGCTGGTGGCGCAGGACCCGGAAGTCGGCGCCCAGGCGCGGGAGTTGCTCGAGCGCGTGCGGGTTGCCGCGTTCGAACCGCGGCCATCGGAAACGTCCGCGCCGGCGACCGAAGTCGCCGGCATACCCTTGCAGCGCAGCGGCAGCCATTTCCTCGTCGACGCCGATCTGGGCAAGGCGCAGCAGGCACGCCTGCTCATCGACACCGGCGCCAGTCTGACCATGCTCACACCCAATACGCTGAATCGCCGTGGCCTTGCCGCCCATGCCACCGGCAGAACCGGCCTCTTCAACACGGCCAACGGCCGCGTCAGGGCGCCGATCTACCGCCTCGACACCCTGTCGGTCGGCGACTGGCGGGTCAGCGACCTGGACGTCGGCGTGCTCGAACTGGGTGACCCGGGTATCGACGGATTGCTGGGCATGAACTTCCTCCGGCATTTCCAGTTCTTCATCGACCAGAACGAGGCGCTGCTGCGGCTGTCGATCGCGGCGGAACCGAGGTAGCCTCTCGGAAGCGACGTCCAAATTCAAGCACGTATGCTCAGCGCCGGTGCAGCGGCGGGTTCGGCGTGCGCAGGCTCTCGGGCAACCGGGTATCGCCGGTCAGGTAGATGTCGATGGCTCGCGCGGCATCGCGTCCTTCGCCGATCGCCCAGACCACGATGGACTGCCCCATGGCGGCGTCTCCCGCGGCGAACACCCCGGGCAGCGCCGTCATCAAATCCGCTCCCCTGGCGAGCGCCGCACCCGGCGTCAACTCCAGGCCGCTGCCCGAGAGGCCGTCCAGCCGCGGCCCGCTGAATCCCGCGGCAATCAGCACCAGTTGGGCTGGAATCCGGACGGCGGATTCCAGCACCCGCTTGTCCGTGCGCCGGCCGCCGGCGTCGTAGCCCCAGGCCACCCGTTCGGCCAGCACCGCGTCCACGCGGCCGTCGCCGTCCTCATCGAGGAAGGCGAGGGCATTCAAGCCGAAGTGTTCTTCCCCGCCTTCTTCCAGCGCGTAGGTCGTGGCGTAGGTCATCGGCAACCAGGGCCAGGGATGGCGCACATCGCGCCGCTCCGGCGGACGATCGCGGATGCTGACCTGGGTGGCGGTACGGGCGCCGTGGCGGTGCGCGGTCGCCAGGCAATCGGCGCCGGTATCCCCACCCCCGAGGACCACGACGTCTAGCCCCCGGGCGGAAATGGGCCGCGACACCGCAACACCGGCCTGGCGCCGGTTCTCCGCGGTGAGGAAATCCATCGCCAGTTCGACCCCGCTCAACGCGCGGCCCGGCACGGCCACCTCGCGCGGGGCCTGGGCGCCGATCGCCAGGCACACGGCGTCGAACCGTTCGCGCAGTTCCGCCAGGGACAGCTCGCGTCCCACCTCGACGCCGGTGTGGAACTCGATGCCCTCCTGTGCGAGCTGGGCGACGCGGCGCGCCACCTTGCGTTTTTCGAATTTGAAGTCGGGAATCCCATAGGTCATCAATCCCCCGATGGCGTCATCGCGCTCGAACACCACCACCGCGTGCCCGGCGCGGTTGAGTTGCTGGGCGCAGGCCAGCCCGGCCGGGCCGCTGCCGACCACCGCGACCGTGAAGCCGCTACGCCGCTCCGGCGGCTCGGGCCGGATCCAGCCCTGCCGCCAACCCATGTCGACGATGGCGCGCTCCAGGCTCTTGATGGTCACGGGGGCGTCGTTGACGGCCAGGGTGCAGGCCGGTTCGCAGGGCGCGGGGCAGGTGTAGCCGGTGAACTCGGGAAAGTTGTTGGTGGCGTGCAGCCG
>JAHKKL010000240.1 GCA_020027635.1 Gammaproteobacteria bacterium | reverse complement strand
GGAGTCCGTCGTGAAAAACGGGTTCCCCGTTCCGGCGGCAAAAATCACCACCCGGCCCTTTTCGAGGTGCCGCACCGCCCGCCCCCGGATATAGGGTTCACACACCTGGTTTATCCTCAGTGCCGACAGCACGCGGCAGGCGGCGCCGGCCTTCTCCAGCGCATCCTGCAGGGCGAGGGCATTGATCACCGTCGCCAGCATGCCCATGTAGTCACCGCGCACCCGGTCCATGCCGCGCGAGGCCATGCCGGCGCCGCGGACGATATTGCCGCCGCCGATGACCAGACCGATCTGGACCCCCGAGGCACAGACCGCCTGGATCTCTGCCGCGATGCGCTGGATCACCTCCGGATCGATACCATGATCGCACGCCCCCATCAGGGCCTCACCACTCAGCTTCAGCAGTAAACGACGGTAACGCATTTCAGATGTTTACCTTGTTTTTCATGATGATATATCGTCACTCCGCACGGCGCGGGAGGGCGCCACATTGTCTTACTTTTCCCACCCGATTGCCACAGCTCATCGCTCCCGCGCTTCCCTGCGCTCCGCGATGTACCTACGTCCCTGTAGGCATAAAAAAGGGTCGAACTTCGACCCTCTGACTGTGCGCATACCTGCCAATGCCTCGCATGCGGGATGGCCTGGCCTCGTATCAGCCGCCCTTGACCTGGGCCATCACCTCATCGGCGAAGTTTTCCGCCTTCTTCTCGATGCCCTCGCCCAGTTCCATGCGCGCGAAGCCGGTGACGCCGGCGCCGGCGCCGGCGCTCTTCAGCAGCTGCCCGACGGTCTGGTCGGAATCCTTGACGAAGGGCTGCCCCATCAGGGTGATCTCGGCGAGGAATTTCCGGATGCGCCCGTCCACCATCTTTTCGATGATATTCGCCGGCTTGCCGCTGGTTGCCGCCTGCGCGGAAAAGATCTCGCGCTCCTTGTCGATGACCTCCCGTGGCACCTCCGCCTCGGTAACGCATTGCGGCTTGCTGGCGGCGATGTGCATGGCGATATCACGGGCCAGCTCCGCATCGCCTCCCTGCAGTTCAACCAGCACGCCGATACGAACGCCATGCTGGTAATGCGCCAGCGTGCCTTTCGTGGCGTCACGCCGGACAAACCGGCGGACATTGATATTCTCGCCGATCGCGGCAATCAGCGTTTTCCTGGCCAGCTCGATGGTGGTGTCTTCCCCGTCATACAGCGGCATCGCCAGCAGGGCGTCGATATCGGCCGGTTTGCCTGCCAGGACGCGGCGTGCGATGGCGCTCGCGAAGTCCTGGAATTCCTGCTTCTTGGCGACGAAGTCGGTCTCGCAGTTGACCTCGACCAGGGCCGCCGAGCGGCCGTCTTCACTGATCCCGAGGGCGATCAGTCCTTCCGCGGCCACGCGCCCGGCTTTTTTGTCGGCCTTCGCCAGTCCGGTCTTGCGCAGCATCTCGATGGCCGCATCCATGTCACCGCCGGCATCGACCAGCGCCTTTTTGCATTCCATCATTCCGGAACTGGTGCGCTCGCGCAGTTCCTTCACTTGCGCCGCTGTTATCGCCATCATGAAAAGCCTCTTCTTGATCCAGTTAGTGTGACCAGCTGCCGCGGGCCGCATCAGGCCGCGCTGTCGTCACGGGATGCCCCGGTCTCCACCGCGGAGACATCGGATTCCCCGAGGTCGACCGCTTCCTCGGCGGCATCGTCCTCGCCCCGGCGGGCGCCCGCCTTTTTCTTCACGGTGACCTTTCTGGCCGCCTTCTTGTGCGCCGGTGCCCGGGCTGCCTTCCTGGGGGTCGCCGTACCCTTCTCATCGAGTTCAACGAACTCATCTTCGGTATCCGGGGAAATTCTGGCGATGTTCAGGCGGCCGGTCTCGACGGCGTTCGCGGCGTTTTCCACATAAAGGCTGATCGCGCGTATGGCATCATCATTGCCCGGGATCACATAATCGATGCCTTCGATGGAATTATTCGTATCGACCACGCCGACCACTGGTATCCCGAGCTTGACCGCCTCGCTCACGGCGATCTTTTCGTAGCCAACATCGACCACAAACATGGCATCGGGAATACCGTTCATGTCCTTGATGCCGCCGAGACTGCGCTCCAGCTTTTCCTTTTCCCGCCGCAGCATCAATCCTTCGCGCTTGCTCAGCCGATCGAGGGAACCGTCGCCTTCCATGGTCTCGAGGTGCTTGAGGCGCTTGATCGACTGGCGCACGGTTTTGTAGTTCGTCAGCATGCCGCCGAGCCAGCGATGATTGACATAGGGCATGCCGCAGCGGGCGGCATGTTCCTGAATGGCGGATTGCGCCGAACGCTTGGTACCGACGAACAGCACGGTGCCGCCGTTGGCCACCAGGCTGCCCATGAAATTCATCGCCGCATTGAACAGCGGCAGGGTTTTCTCGAGGTTGACGATGTGTATCTTGCCGCGCTCGCCGAAGATATAGGGGGCCATCTTCGGGTTCCAGTAACGGGTCTGATGACCGAAATGCACGCCAGCTTCTAGCATCTGGCGCATGGTGACATTTGCCATTGAGTATTCTCCAGTTCGGGTTAAGCCTCCATGTGCCCCATGACGGCAACCCGGCCGCCGTTTTTCAACGGTGGCCCGGGCACCCTGCCGCATGTGCCGGCACATGTGTGAATTTGTTTGGTGCCTGCCAAGCAGCCATTATTTGGCTGCTTAACAAGCCCGCCTTTATACCATACACTCCCCACTGCAGCAATTGCCCTGGGTATCCCCCACTCCTGCGCCCGCACCCCGGGAAACAGTTGGCACTATGGCCGTCACCATCAAGACATCAGCGGAGATAGAGAAAATGCGCTTGGCCGGCCTTCTGGCGGGCGAAGTGCTGCGCATGATCCGGCCCCACGTCGTTCCCGGAGTCACCACCGAGGAGCTGGACAGGATCTGCCATGACTACATCGTCAACGAGCAACAGGCCATACCGGCGCCCCTGAATTACCGCGGCTTCCCGAAATCCATCTGCACCTCCGTGAACCATGTCGTGTGTCACGGCATCCCGAGCAACAAGGTGTTGAGGAAAGGCGACATGGTAAACATCGACATCACGGTCATCAAGGATGGCTTCCACGGCGACACTAGCAAGATGTTCTTCGTCGGCGAACCCTCCGTGGCCGCTCTGCGTCTTGCCCGTATCAGCCATGAGTGTCTGGTGCGGGGGATTGCGATGGTCAGGCCCGGCGTGCGCCTGGGCGATATCGGGCAGGTCATACAGGAGCATGCCGAGGCGAACCACTGCTCGATCGTACGCGAATACTGCGGGCACGGCATCGGACGTGAATTCCACGAAGACCCGCAGGTACTGCACTACGGCAGGAACGGTACCGGCATGATGCTGGAAGCCGGCATGACATTCACCATCGAACCCATGGTCAACGCCGGCAAGCGACATACCAAACTGCTCCCGGACGGCTGGACGGTGGTCACGAAGGACCACAGCCTGTCCGCCCAGTGGGAACACACCATCCTGGTCACGGAAACCGGACATGAGGTACTCACCTGCCTGCCCGGTGACGAGCTATAAACGCCGCGCCCATGACGGAGCCCACCGCAAACCCCGCCATCACGGACCACCACGAATCGTGGTTCGGCACGCCCGCGCTGGATGCCCGGCTTGCCGCCAGCGACCGCCCGCTGAGCGTGTTCAGGCAGTTCCTGAACCAGAGCCATGCCACTCTTAAGGAGAAATTCGAGCACGGCGTCAGCGCCCCGACACTCATCAAGGCGCACTCCTGGCTGGTAGACCAGCTCCTGGTCCGCGCCTGGCGCCGCATCATGGCCGAAGACGCGCAGCGTGCCGCGCTGGTCGCGGTCGGCGGCTATGGCCGCAGCGAGCTCATGCCGGGGTCGGACATCGACCTGCTGGTGCTGCTGCCCGATACGGCGCATGAGCAGCTCAACCCCAAGCTCGAGTCGCTGCTGGTCTTTCTCTGGGATATCGGACTCGAGGTCGGCCACAGCGTGCGTACGGTCGGCGACTGCATCGAACAGTCGCTGGCCGATGTCACCGTGGTCACCAACCTGATGGAAGCCCGCCTGCTG
>JAHKKL010000239.1 GCA_020027635.1 Gammaproteobacteria bacterium | reverse complement strand
GGATATCGCCGCCTCCCGCGTGGACCTTGACGCGGCACTGTCCGCAGGTCCCGCCCCCGCCGCACGCCGAGGGCACGAATACCTTGGCGTCGGCCAGGGCGTTGAGCAGTTTCAGGCCGACCGGCACGGGCAGGTTCTTTTCACCGTTCAGGGTGAGGGTGACGTTGCCGGTGGCGACCAGCCGGGCGCGTGCCAGCAGGATAACGCCCACCAGCAACAGCACGATGGCGGTGAACAGAGCGACACCCAGGCCGATCTCTAGCATGTTTGCGATTCCCTGCGTGTCAGAGCTGGATGCCCGAGAAGGACATGAAGGTGAGGGACATGAGTCCCCCCGCGATGAAGGTGATCCCCAGTCCCTGCAGTCCTTCGGGAACGTCGCTGTATTTGAGTTTCTCCCGGATGCCGGCCAGACCCACCAGGGCGAGGGCCCAGCCCAGGCCGCTGCCGACGCCATAGACGACGCTTTCGCTGAAAGTGTAGGAGCGCTCCACCATGAACAAGGAACCGGCGAGGATGGCGCAGTTGACGCTGATCAGCGGCAGGAAGATGCCCAGGGCGTTGTAGAGCGGGGGAAAATACCGGTCGAGCAGCATCTCCAGGATCTGCACGATGGCCGCGATCACGCCGATATAGCTGATCAGCCCGAGGAAGCTGAGATCGACATCCGGCAGACCGGCCCATGCCAGGGCGCCGTCCTTCAGCAGGTACTGGAAGATCAAGTTGTTGGCCGGTACCGTGATGGCCTGCACCACGGTCACCGCCACGCCCAGGCCGATGGCCGTCTCGATGCGTTTGGAGATGGCCAGGTAGGTGCACATGCCCAGGAAAAAGGACAGGGCGAGGTTCTCGACGAAGATCGAGCGGACGAAAAGGCTGATATGGGCTTCCATGATCCTGTGACTCCCGGTTGCTCAGAGGGTCTCGGTGCGGTGCACCACGTGGATGCGGTACGCGGGCTTCTCGACCTGCGCCGGTTTCCAGGTGCGCACCGCCCAGATCAGCATGCCGATGATGAAGAAGGCGCTCGGCGCCAGCAGCATCAGGCCGTTGGGTTCGTACCAGCCGCCATCGCGCGTGAGCGGCAGGACCGCATGGCCGAGCAGCGTGCCTGAGCCGAGCAGTTCCCGCAGTGTGGCGACCAGGATCAGGATGGCGCTGTAACCCATGCCGTGGCCCAGGGCGTCGAGCGCGCTGGGGCGCACCGGGTTCTGCAGGGCGAACGCCTCGGTGCGGCCGAGCACGATGCAGTTGGTGATGATCAGGCCCACGAACACGGAGAGCTGCTTGCTGATCTCGTAGGCGTAAGCGCGCAGCACCTCATCCACCACGATCACCAGCGAGGCGATGACGGTAAGCTGCACGATGATGCGGATGTTGGTGGGTATGTGGTTGCGGATCAGGCTGATGGCCGCGCTGGAGCAGACCAGCACCACGGTGAGCCCGAGACTCATGATCAGTGACGGCGCCAGTTTGGCGGTGACCGCCAGGGCGGAACAGATGCCGAGGACCTGGAGGGTGATGGGGTTGTTGTCCACCACGGGCTCGAACAGTATTCGCTTTTCTTCCTGCTTCATGTCTTGCCTCCCTCCGCTTGCAACCGCTTGAGATAGGGACCGAAACCCTGATCGCCGAGCCAGTAGCGCAGCAGGTTGTTGACGCCCCGGCTGGTCAGGGTGGCCCCGGAAACCCCGTCGACCTCGTAGCTGGCTTCGGGTGAGGCGGGATCGACTCTGCCCTTGATGACGGCGAGGCGCAGCTTGCCGTGCTCATCGAATGCCAGCTTGCCGTGAAACCGGGCCTGCCAGGCGGGGCTCTTGATGAAATCGCCCAGGCCCGGTGTTTCCCCGTGTTCATAGAAAGTCAGCCCGGTGATGGTCTTGCCGTCACCGGCGAGCGCCAGGAAACCGTATAGGGTCGACCACAGACCGTAACCGTAGACCGGCAGGATGATGGTCTTGATGCGCTCGCCGTCCCGCACCAGATAGGCCGGTGCGTAGTCGGGTCGCCGCTTGATCTTGGCCGGGTCCTGGTCTGACGCCAGCGCGCTGCTGGTGGCCGGATTGCGGGCCGCCGCGTGTGAGTCGTAGGTGGCCGGGTCGATGTCCTCGGCATAGTTGCCGGAGTCGAGATCCACGATACGGGTCTCGATGTGCTGCTGGAACAGTTGTTCCACCTGCTGCGCGCTGTCCGCCTGAAAACCGGCCACGCCGACGATCTCCTTCCGGATGGCGAGTGCCTGGTTGCGATCCTGCTGCGGCTTGAGCAGCACGGCGGCGCCGGCCACCAGCACCGAACAGACCAGGCACAGGGTAATACCCACGGCGAGGATCTTGGCCGGGTCGTTGTTGGGCCGGGAGAAGACCCACAGGCCGCGGGCAATGCCCGCCGGCGCGGCATCAGCTGGCATGGCGGCGCATCCTCCTGCGGATATTGGTCTGTATGACGAACCAGTCGATCAGCGGGGCGAACACGTTGCCGAACAGGATCGCCAGCATCATCCCTTCCGGGAATCCGGGGTTCAGCACCCGGATCAGCGTGACCATGAAGCCGATCAGGGCGCCGTAGATCCAGCGGCCGGCGTCGGTCATCGCCGCGGACACCGGGTCCGTGGCCATGAACACCATGCCGAAGGCATAGCCGCCCAGCACCAGGTGCCAGTACCATGGCATGGCGAACATCGGATTGGTCTGGCTGCCGAGGACATTGAACAGCGTGCTGGTCCCGACCATGCCGAGCATCACTCCGGCGATGATGCGCCAGGAGGCCACCCGGGTGACGATCAGGAACGCGGCGCCGATGAGGCAGGCGAGCGTCGAGGTCTCGCCCATGGAGCCCTGGATAGTGCCCAGGAAGGCGTCGGTCCAGGTGATGCCGGCGTTGGCGATGGCGGTAAGACCTCCCTCTTTGGCGAGGTACAAGGCCGTGGCGCCGCTGTAGCCGTCGACCGGCACCCACACGGCATTGCCCGAGATGTAGGAGGGGTAGGCGAAAAACAGGAACGCCCGTCCCACCAGCGCGGGATTGAGGAAATTCTTGCCGGTGCCGCCGAATACCTCCTTGCCGATCACCACGCCGAAGGAGATGCCGAGCGCCACCTGCCACAGGGGGATGGTGGCGGGCAGCGTCAGCGCGTAGAGCAACGAGGTGACGAAGAAGCCCTCGTTGATTTCGTGGTTGCGCACCAGCGCGAACAGCACTTCCCAGAAACCGCCGGCGATCAGCGTGACGAGGTAGACCGGCAGGACATACAGCGCACCGTGCCACAGGCAGGCCCCCACACTGGCCGGGTCATAGCCGATGCCGAGCCGCTCGAGCACCGCGCCGCGCCAGCCCTCGACCGATTGCAGTCCGAGCGAGGCCATCGCGGCGTTGGCCTCGTGACCGACCATGTACATGGCCATGAAGAAGCACGGCGTGGCGGCGAATACCACGAGGATCATCAGCCGCTTGAGGTCGATCCCGTCGCGGACATGCGGGGCGCCGCCGGTGACGTCGGCCGGCGTGTAGATGAACGTGTCGACCACTTCATAGATGGCGCTGAACCGTTCCAGGGGGCCGCCGCGGTTGAACAGCCGTTCGATGCGGTCCATGTAGTTTCTGAACGCTCCCATCAGCCTTCCTTCATGATGCGCTGCAGGTTGTCGCGCAAAATCGTGCCGTAGTCATACTTGCCGGTATCGACAAAGGTGCACAGCGCCAGATCTTCCTCGTCGAGTTCCAGGCAACCCAGCGCCTGGGCGGCATCGTTATCCTGCACGACCAGCGCGCGCAGCAACTGGGTCGGCAGGATGTCGAGCGGCATGACCCGTTCGAAGGTTCCGGTCGGCACCATCGCCCGCGGACTGCCGTTCTGGGAGGTCGTCAGCCGGAACTCCCGCTTGCCGAACAGGCTGGATAGGAACACCTTGCTGGCCGAATATTTGTTGACCCCGGGCGCCATCCAGCCGAAAAGCTCGCGCCTGCGTCCCTCGCGCAGGACGGACACCTGCAGGTGATAGCGCCCGAGGAACGCCGTCCTGCCGACGGCCTGCTGTCCGGACAGGACCGAACCGGAGATGACCCGC
>JAHKKL010000238.1 GCA_020027635.1 Gammaproteobacteria bacterium | reverse complement strand
CCGCTGCGGCAGGCGGATCGCGCCATCGACTGGCGGCAGGACACGACGCAGGCGGTGCTCCGCAAGATCCGCGCCGCCGACGGTTTCCCCGGCGTGCGCGACACGCTGAACGGGCGCGAGGTGTATCTCCACGACGCCCATGCCGGGGACGGCCTGCACGGGACGCCGGGGACCCTGCTCGCCCGTTGTGGCCCGGCCGTGTGCCGCGCGACCCGCGACGGCGCGGTGTGGATCGGCCATCTGCGCGATCCGAACGGCGAGCATCCCTTCAAGCTGCCCGCCACCACGGTGTTGGCGGAGACCTGCCGGGCGCTGCCGGAAGCCGAGGGTTATCCCGAGATCCGCTACGAGCAGCACGACGGCGTCGGCTACCTGCACTTCGCCTTCTACAACGGCGCCATGGATGCCGGGCAGTGCGCGCGCCTGCGCCAGGCCTTCCGGGAGGCGCGCCGGCGCGACACGCGGGTCATCGTGCTCATGGGCGGGCCGGACTTCTGGTCGAACGGCATGCACCTCAACCGCATCGAAGCCGCCGACAGTCCCGCCGATGAATCCTGGCGCAACATCAACGCCATCGACGACCTGGCCGAGGACATCATCTCCACGGATACGCACCTCACCGTGGCGGCCCTGCAGGGCAACGCCGGCGCCGGGGGCGTGTTCCTGGCGCGCGCCGCCGACCGGATCTGGGCACGGCGCGGCGTCATCCTCAGCCCGCACTACCGGGACATGGGCAATCTGCACGGCTCGGAATTCTGGACCTATCTGTTGCCGCGCTGCGCGGGCGAAGCCAATGCCCGGCAGATCGCCCGGGCGCGCCTGCCGATGGGTACGGGCGAGGCGCTGGCGCTCGGCCTCATCGACGCGGCCTTCGGTTTCGACCACGGCGCCTTCGTCTCCGAGGTCAGGGAGCGTGCGCAGGCGCTCGCCGCCGCTCCGGAGCGGCAGCGCCTGCTGGAGGAGAAGAACCGCCGGCGCGCCGCGGACGAGCGGGAGAAACCGCTGCGCTCCTACCGGGAGCAGGAGCTGGAGGAAATGCGGCTTAATTTCTACGGCTTCGACCCGAGTTATCACGTCGCCCGCTACAACTTCGTCTACAAGGTGCCGAAGTCCCGCACGCCGCTGACCATCGCCCGGCACCGACGAAAGGGTCCCGACGCGCCGCTCAGGGAAGTTTCCTGAGTCACCCGCCCGCCGCGCAGTGCGGCGTGATCGGCGCCGGACCGCTATCCGCCTCGATCCGGATCAGCTCCCCGCTCCTGCTACTCCTCGTCGTCGAGTTCCGGATTCCAGCCGTGGGCGCGGGCGTACTGCGTGGCCGCCGCGTAAATGCGCGCATGTTTACGGCGCAGTTCATCCGGCAGGTTCGACGCCAGGTGGCCGTACGGTTCCCACGCCTTCGCGACCTTGTCGTAGAGCGCATCGATCTGGCCGTGCGTCCAGCCTTCGCAGGTCTCCTCCTCGGGCAGCAGGCCGAACACCCAGGCGTCGCGGATGATGTTGCCGGCGCCGGTCATGCCGCCGGAATTGTCATGGGTGATGCCGACGTAGCGCTTGGTCTTATCCAATGGCTTTCTGGCCCTGCTTCGCCGCCGGGGCGCCGGCCGGCCGCGGCAGAGCGGCCGCGGCTGCCTCGATGGCGGTCTGGATGCCGGCGGCGTCCAGACCGCACTCGGCGAGTTGCTGCTGCGGGTCGGCGTGACCGATGAAACGGTCGGGGATGCCCAGGTTGAGGATGTGAACCGCGCGGCCCTGCGCGAGGAGCGCCTCGTTGACCGCCGAACCGGCGCCGCCCTGGACGGTGTTTTCCTCGACGGTCACGATCAGCTCGTGTGTGGCGGCGAGTTCGCTGATGAGCGCCGCATCCAGCGGCTTCACGAAGCGCATGTTGACCACGGTCGCATCGAGGCGTTCACCGGCCTCCAGCGCCGGGGCGACGCGGCTGCCGAAGGCGAGGATCGCGATGCGTCGGCCGCGCCGGCGCACCTCGGCCTTACCGACGGGCAGGGGCTCCAGGTTCGTTCCGGCGTCCGCGCCCGGGCCGGCGCCGCGCGGGTAGCGCACCGCGGCCGGGCCCTCATACCGGTAGGCCGTCGACAGCAGCTGGCGGCATTCCCGTTCATCGGCCGGGGCCATGACCAGCAGGTTGGGGATACAGCGCAGGAAACTCAGATCGAACACCCCGGCATGAGTGGCGCCGTCCGCCCCGACCAGCCCGGCGCGGTCGATGGCGAAGGTGACATCGAGGTTCTGCAGCGCGATGTCGTGGATCAGCTGGTCGTAGGCGCGCTGCAGAAAGGTCGAATAGATGGCGACGACCGGTTTCAGCCCCTCGCAGGCCAGTCCGGCCGCGAAGGTGAGTGCATGCTGTTCGGCGATGCCGACATCATGGTAGCGGTCCGGGTAAAGCTGGGCGAAGCGGGTGAGCCCGGAGCCCTCGCACATGGCCGGTGTGATGCCGATCAGGCGCGGGTCCGCGGCGGCCATGTCGCACAGCCAGTCGCCGAAGATCCGGGTGTAGCTTTTTCCGCCCGCGCTGGCCTGCTGCGCGCCGGTTTCGCGGTCGAAGGGCGCCACGCCGTGAAAATTGCAGGGGTCCTTCTCGGCATGATGGTACCCCTTGCCCTTCTGGGTGACGACATGCAGGAACTGGCGGCCCTTGAGTTCGCGCAGGTTGCCGAGCGTGCTGATCAGCGTCGGCAGGTCGTGCCCGTCGATCGGGCCGATGTAATTGAACCCCAGTTCCTCGAACAGGGTGCCGGGCAACAGCATGCCCTTCATGTGTTCCTCCCAGCGCCCGAAAAAGCTTCGCGCGCCCGGCAGGTTGTTCAATATGCTCTTGCCGCCCTCGCGCACGCCGGTATAGAAACGGCTGGAGAGGATCCGGGCGAGGTAGTTGTGCATCGCGCCATGGTTGCGCGAGATCGACATTTCGTTGTCGTTCAGGATCACCAGCAGGTCGCAGTCCAGGTCGCCGGCATTGTTGAGCGCCTCGAAGGCCATGCCGGCCGTCATGGCGCCGTCCCCGATGATCGCGACGGCCTTGCGGCCGGACCCGTCCCGGGCCGCGGCCACCGCCATCCCCAGGGCGGCGCTGATCGAGGTGCTGGAATGACCGGCGCCGAAGGTGTCGTATGCGCTTTCGCTGCGGCTGAGGAAGCCGCTCGGACCGTTCTGGCGGCGCAGGCCGGGCATGGCGTCGCGCCGGCCGGTCAGGATCTTGTGGGGATAGGCCTGGTGACCGATGTCCCACACCAGCCGGTCGTGCGGGGTGTTGAACACGTAGTGCAGGGCGATGGTCAGTTCGACGGTGCCCAGCCCGGCGGCGAGGTGTCCGCCGGTATTGGCCACCGACACGATCAGGAATTCCCGCAGCTCGGCGGCAAGCTGCGCGAGCTCGCCCGTCCCCAGGCGGCGCAGATCCGCGGGGGAGTCGATGTGACGGAGCAGGGAGTGGCTGGTCTTGGGCATGTCGATAAACCGAGTGCGGCATTTTATCAGAGTCACGCCGGCCGTGTAGCGGCAAAATGCCGGATACGTGAAAAGTGAAAAGTGAAAAGTGAAAAGTAAGAAGTGAGAAGTGAGAAGTGATGGGGTGAGCGGTGATAAATCCGCGATTCTCGCCGGTAAAGCGCTGCACCTCACTGAGCAGCTTCACTTTTCACTTCTTACTTCTCACTTTTCATGTTGAACCGCTCGATGTGCTGATTCCAGTGCGGGATGGAGTGCCGGCAGTCGGGTGCGTGCGCACGGCGCGCCGCTCACGTGCGCTTCAGCATTTCACCCAGCTCAAGGGGCGCACGGCGGTCGTTGTGCAGGTGCCAGCGCCCGAAGACCTCCCGTCCCGCCGCCAGAAATTCACGTTCCCGCGGGTTGGACTGGAACCCCTCCAGCAACTGGCTGATGCTGCCGGTTTCGCTGACCGGCAGGTTGAAATACCGGTTCAGGAACATGACGAACACGGCCAGGGTCTGGGTTTCGTCGAGATCGTATTCGCCGGCGAGGTGCTGGATGGCGCCGAAGTGAAAGGCCATCGTCTGGCGCTGTTTGGGCGGATGGCGGCCGATGTCTTC
>JAHKKL010000237.1 GCA_020027635.1 Gammaproteobacteria bacterium | reverse complement strand
GGTTCGATGACTAAGGGCCTTGATCGCGTGATCCGCCGGATTGCCACATTCTTCGCTGTCCTGCTGGCGGGGTTCATCATCGTCTGGCTGACGGTGCTGGCCCTGGGTATCGGCGTCCGTGTCGATGTCCTCCGTGATTCGATAGAGACCGCGGCATCCGAGGCACTCGGCCGGGAAGTCCGCATCCGCGGATCGATTGAAGTAAGACCCACACTCGGTCCAACCGTCGTGGTGCACGGCTTGCGGATAGCCAGTCCCGGCGGGCGGGACGGCTCCGACCTCCTGTTGGCCGATCGGGTGGAGGCGAGGCTCGGACTCATCGACTTGCTGAGCGGCAGACCCTACATCGCACGACTCCTGATTCAGGACGTCAGCATCAACCTGAAAACACACGGGAATGGCTCACGGAACTGGCGTAATGCCGGTGCCCGGGCATCGACCGATCACGCGCCATCACAGAGGCCACCCGGAAGCCGGTCGCTGGCGATCCGGCAGCGGGAACTGCGGGACCTGTCCCTGCGCAATATCGTGCTGTCCTACCGGGATGACAGAACGGACCAGCACTACCAGCTCAGACTCGATGAGGTCAGCGGCGGCGCCCTGCCCGACCAGCCGCTCGACCTGCTGATCCGTGGCGGCATACGACAGGAAACCTATGTTGCACACCTGACAGGCGGAAACCCGTCGGAACTGCTGATTTACTCCGGGAACTGGCCGCTGCAAATCACGGCAAGCATTGGGGACGCAAGCCTGGTGCTGAACGGCACGATAGACGTGTCGCATCCGAAACAGGGTCCTGCGCTGGCATTCGAGCTGCATGGCGAGCATCTGCCTGCCATGGGAGAGTCCGTGATGCATGGCCGGCTGGCGGCTTCAGATTCCGGTCTGGAGCTCACGGTCATGGAGGCCAGGTTCGGGCAATCCGCGCTGCAGGGTCGGATAGCCGCGCGCTTCGATGCCACGCGGCCACACATCACCGGTGAACTGCAGGTATCGGCACTCGATGCGGCGCTACTCTCCAGTGTCGGGTCAACGCATGAGGCGGTTGCCTCATCGCCGCCCCACCCTGCGGGTGAATTCATGGCAGGGCGTCCGGCAGATGTCGCCGCATGGATGGCGGCTGTCGATGTCGATGCCGTGATCGCTATCCGGGAGTTTCTGCATACCCCGATCGCACTCCATGATGCGAACCTGAGGCCGTCCGTGCGGGAGGGGAGGCTGAGCGCCCCGCTGGATGTCCTCATTGCCGATGTGCCGTTCCACGGTAACCTGGTCGTGAACCGGCAGGGTGACGGCCCCACGCTGAAATTGGGGCTGACCGCCACGGATGCCAACGCAGGAAAGCTTGCCGAGCGCCTAACGGGGATCGAGGGCATCCGGGGCGGATTCGACCACATCGAGTTCCATGCCGCCACGAACGATGCCAGCACGGTGGATTTCCTGAACGGGTTTGACCTCGGGCTTAACCTGACCGGCGCGCGACTCTCGTACGGTAATGTCGCCGGCGGGCGGCCTGTAGAACTCACGCTGGATGATCTGGCGTTGACGATTCCCCGGGGGAAGGCAATGTCGGTGATCGCGCACGGAACCTTGCTCAACGACCCCCTGGCTATCGAATTCACCGGGGGCGCTCTGGAGCCGCTCCTGAGGCGCGAAGAATGGCCTGTCGACTTGTCCGCCACCGGCGGCGGCGCCGCGCTCGGCATCAACGGCTCGCTGGCGATCGCGCGCGGTCACTCGCAAACCCGGCTGAATCTGCACCTCTCCGGTAAACGCCTTGGCGATCTCGCCAACTGGTTCGGAGTGTCGCCCTGCGCGGAGGCGTCCTATACGGCCCGTGGTCAACTGATTATTTCTGAAAATGTTGGGCGCCTGCAGTTTCTCCAGGCGAGTACCGGGAGTACGCAACTCAACGGTGACCTGGATTGGTCCGTGGATGAGAAAATACCCCTGCTCCACGCGAGCATGCACGTCGATGCACTGAACCCCGCCGATCTTGACGGGCTATTGCCGGTAGTCAAGTCCGGCGGAGGGGAAGTTGCAGAAAAGGGTATTGCCATCGACATGCCCATACTGCCCGCGCCTGTCGAGATCAAGAATGCAGACATCGAGCTGGCCATAGAACATCTCCTCCTCAAGCCGGTGGAGGTCACGGAGGTTTCCCTCTCCAGTCAGATCCGCGGGGGAAAGACGATGCCTTCCCCCTTTCATGCCCGTATCGGCACCACCCGTTTTCAGGGCTATCTCGATCCGTCGGGTGCGGCAACGGATGTGGTGTTTGAATTGGAGGGGAAAGACCACGATTCCGGAAACAGGCTGCACGACCTGTTCAGCACCGCAGTGCGCTGGGCCGGCAGTGCCGCGGTTGTCCCCCTGCAATGGCTGTTAAATAAGGGGTTATCCGCCAAGGGTGCGGATGACTGTCGCGACAGCAACAAGCGCGCACCGGACCGTCCGTAACGGCGACATGACAGACTTGCTGCCTCCAGGCCGGAGGGCTGAAGGCTGGATTCTTCTCTCGAAGACCTCTCCACCGGCGAAATCATCAACTGCTATGCGAAGCGCACGCAAATCGAATCAGCGTTTCGCAATCAGAAGTCGCTACGGTTGCTCCTTTCAGTATTCAAATGAGACCAACAGCATGGTTTAAAAGGCCAAGGTTCGGCCACAACCCGTCGTTCCCCAGATTCCCATGAATGACCGGAACGCAGCAGTTCCGGACGTTTCAACCTTGCTATCGCATTTGCCGTGATGTTCAGGATCTCAACGTATACGCCTTTACCGGATTTTCGATCCCTTTCAATTGGTATGCGCAGCTTGCTGACGCCGGGAAAAGGTCTTCCACCTGTCCATACACTTCTTCCGTAACGAGGATCTCCCCTGGCTTCGCTGCTCCCTGGATGCGCGAGGCCATATTCACTACAGGACCGATAATCGTAAAATCCTTATACGCCGTGCCAACCTCTCCAATGGAAGCCAGGCCCGTATGAATCCCGACACCAACTCCGACGGGGCATGCCTTGCCATCCTCGTTGATCATCATAAGTTTCTTTTTCTCCGAACATTTTCTCTGTAGCTCTGTCGCTGCTATAACTGCCTGCCGGACATGGTCGTCACGCATAATGGGAAAATTAAAAATAGCGAGTACGGCATCTCCGATAAATTTGTTGACGATACCGTCTCTTTCCCACACTGCGGCAGCGCATTCATCATAAAACTTATGCAACATACCGACGACTTCCTCCGAAGCTGTTCCTTGAGAGAGCTTCGTGTATCCCCGCAAATCAGCAAAGAAGATTGTCGCAGGAATAATTATCTGCTTCCGTCTTTTGACTTTGGTGAACATGGTTTCGCAGATGGTGCATAGATTTGGATTCATCCGACTTATCTTGATGCCAAGCAGCTTAAACGGAATGGATAGGGGCCCTCGAATGGGAATCGGCATATGCATATGTTGCCAACATCCCTTACAGATCATCGATTTTGAGATGGACATGTTGTGTTTCCTGCCGGCATAGCGAAATCATTCCAATCGGAGGATGCGCAAATTGCACGAGATTTGTGACTCCGTAGACGAAGGCTAACCAGTTCCCTGGCAGCTCCTTTATTAAAGCTTAACGCATGTTCCTGAGTTTGCCCGAATGCAGGTGTAGGATGCGTAGGTTTTACGCTCCGTACCATCACTGTCGATTCAGGCAAAGGGGCAAGAGTCTAACCACAGCGGATATGGGCAAATCTGTCTCCGATATCAGACCCTGTAGTCCGGGGCCTGTGAACGTCAGGTTCCAGGTGCATTTCAGCCGTTCATGCACTTGTCTTAAAGGACAACAACGGGTCGATCCCGGAAATTCCCGGCAGGTTTCAGCAGGTTTCGAGGTAGCCATCCGGTCCACGGTAGTGAGCGGGTGATGCGGGCCTGCAACGGCGATTCTTGTGCTGTTGTGGATGCCGGCCCTCGTCATCCAGCCTATAACGTGATGCGGGTGGCCCTAACCTCAACCGTGAGTTCCGGCCGCGCGTTGGCTGACCCTACGAAGGAACCCGCAACCGGGGGAATGGCTTCCGGGTGGCGGTGT
>JAHKKL010000236.1 GCA_020027635.1 Gammaproteobacteria bacterium | reverse complement strand
TGTCGAAGGGTGAACGGGAAATGCCATAAATGTCAGGCGATTTGTCCGTTCATGGTTCGACAGGCTCACCACGAATGGACTTAATCAGAGCTTCCTTAATCGAATTCGGTTGGTGGCCCGTCTGGCCACTCGCCGAACGGATAGGGGTGTTCATCACTGTTAAAGGTAAGAAAGAGCATAATCTGGTAAATGTACGTGCTGAGATTCTGCCCCAGCGTCAGCAGTCGCTCATTGGTATCGCCGGTAAATAACACGGAGAAAAGCTGGAACAACACCACCGCGGCGATGACTAACTCGGCAACACCGTAGATAACCATAAACAGCAACATATACAGTGCGCGCCACCATGTCGTGCGATTGCGCAGGTTCTGTTTGATTTCATCTTCCATAGCTTCTCCCTGAATGTACGGGGTAATTGAGTTGTGCGCATGCGAGCATTCATGGTGATCACGTCCAGTCCAGCAGCAATCTCGAAGTTTAGAATCAGCTTCGAATGGCACTTACTTAGGCGGTTTCATAATCGATGTGGGTATGGATGGGTTGCATGGGAAGCAGTACCGTGCAGCGGGCCGGTCCGGAGCCGCATGAATTATTGCGGACCTCACGGGTTTGTTTTATGGAGCCGTTACGTCGATCTGGCGGCGGGCAATGACCTTCTTGGCAAGCAACACATAGCGAAACTCGTAGGCACCGGGTTCGGCCGGCAGCTGCAACCGGGCGGGGCTGCCGTCGCGCGCATTGGCATAGCTCAGGTAGGCGACTTCATTGGCGTCGAGTTTGGTGATCGTGATGAAGTCTCCGGCGGCGTTCGGACCGGTCCATGCCACGCTGACGGGTGCTCCCGCCGTGCCGCTCGCGGGGGCATCGAGACTCGCCGAAGCGGCCGTGACCTCGATCGCGGAGGTTGCCAGGATGCGCCCACCCTGCATCACGTAGCGGATTTCGTAACTGCCCGCCTCGACGGGCATGACCAGCGGCGCCGAGCCTCCCGATTGCCTGACATCGAAGTAGTCCATGTAGAAAGAAACGGGCGATCCCGGTGGTACGACGGTGATGAAATCGCCGTTGTGGGCGGTGCCGGTCCAGGCGACCGTGACCGAGGATCCCGCCGCCGCCGTGGCCGCGGCCGTCACTGTCGCCGTCACGTCGGTGACCGCGATCGCCTCCCGCGCCAGCACCTTGTATGGCCTGCCCAGCACGTAGCGAATCTCGTAGTCGCCGGGCTGGCTCGGCAGGGTCAGGCGCAGGGGGTTGCCGGAGCGGGTGTACTTATAGTCCAGGTAACTCGTTGCCGGTGCGTCGACCGCGGTGATCGTCAGGTAGTCGCCGTCACGATCCGGTCCTTGCCAGGCAATCGACACCTCGGAGCCGGCGGGCGCTGCACCGGCCGGCGTCACCTGCAGCTTCGCCTCGAAGGCTGGCGCCAGGACGATCGTCAGCGTGCGTTCGGCGCCGGCGCGGCACTGCAGCGTACCCGTCCCCTTGAGACCGTCCGCCGGGCGCTCGACCGTCACGGCGTAGTCACCGGGGGGTATCTCCCGGGTGAGCACCCCGGCATCGGACTGCGTGAAAAGAGGTTGACCACCGGCCGGGCCCAGCGTCCAGACCAGTCCGGAGGCGATCTCCGGTCCGCCTTCCAGCTCGGTGGCGCGCAGCGTGACGCGAGAGAGCGTCGGCTGCGGCGCGGGCGCAGGCGCCGCGGCAACCGTTTCGGTCAGGGCGCGCGTCAGCTCGGCCGCGTTCGCGGCATCGAAGTACCGGCCGCCGGTCGCTTCCGCGAGGCATATCAGGCCGGCGCGTTGCTGTGGTTTCTCCAGTCCGAAACCGACGACATGAACGGTGAGTCCGATACCGGCCGCTTCCAGCTCGCGACCCACGGCGCAGGGATCAGCGTGGCAGGTCTCCTCACCGTCGGACACCAGCACCACCGTCGCCTTCTCCTCGGTGTAACGCAGCTTCTGGGCGGCGAATGACACGGCATCGGAGAGCGGCGTCATGCCCTTGGGGGATAGGCGGTTCACCGCGGCGCCGATGGCCGCACGGTCGGTACCCACGGGTACCAGCTCCTCGATATCGGCGCAGTCGCCCTTGCGTCGATGGCCGTAGGCCACGAGCCCGAGACGCTTGTCGGCGGGCAGTTGCGCGAGCAGCCCGGCCATGACCTCGCGTGCAATGTCGATCCTGGACTTGCCCTGGATCTTGCCCCACATCGACCCGGAGGCATCGAGCACGATGATGGCATCGTCCGCGTGCGCACCCTGCGACAGCAAGTTGAGAGCAACGACGAGCACGCAGGTCAACCGTTTCATAACGCCATCCTCGCGGTGGGATCGGACCCCGGACAGGTCCTGAATGGTCCGGAGCATAAGTCAGATGCCGGTTGCACGCCAGGTCTTCTACGCATGTGATGCCTGCTCAGGGTTTGTGCTTCTGATAGAATCACCGGCTTTCCGGGGTTGGACGAAATGACCATTTCAGAGCAAGTGATGGAGCGCAGCCAGCCGCGGCGATACCGCAAGGCGACGGTCGCGATTATCGGGCTCCTGCTCGTGCTTTTCAGTCTCACCATGCTTCCGCCGCTGTTTATAGGGCTGTTGTATGGGGATGGCGCCACGACTCCTTTCCTGCATACCTTTGCCCTCACGCTGTCTCTGGGTCTCATCTGCTGGTTACCGCTGCGCGGGAACACGCTGGACTTGAGAAACAAGCAAGGCTTCATGGTTGTCGTCGGCTTCTGGATTCTCATTTCCCTGCTCTCCGCCCTGCCATTCATGCTCTCGGAGAACCCGCATATGCCGCTAGCCAACGCCGTGTTCGAGGCCACATCCGGCCTGACCACGACGGGCGCAACGGTGCTCTCGAACGTCGATAACGCTCCTCACGCGATACTCTACTACCGGGCACAGCTGAACTTTGTCGGCGGCATGGGCATCGTGGTGCTTGCGATCGCGGTGCTCCCCTTGTTCGGGATCGGCGGCATGCAGTTGTACCGGGCGGAAACTCCCGGGCCGATGAAGGACGAAAAACTGACCCCCCGCATACGGGAGACCGCCAAGCGGTTGTGGTACATCTATGTCGGCCTGGTCGTCGCCTGCGCGCTCGCGTTCTGGGCGGCCGGCATGAATGCCTTCGACGCCGTTTGCCATAGCTTCGCGACTCTCGCCCTGGGGGGCTTTTCGACCCATACTGACAGCATCGGTTACTTCCACAGTCCGGCCATCGAGATCGTCGGCGGCGTCTTCTCCCTGCTGGCGGGAATCAACTTTGCGCTCTTCTTCATCGCCTGGAAGAACCTCAGCCTGAGGCCCATACTGCGAAACGCCGAGTTCCAGTTCTACATCGTGGTGTTGTTCCTCATCATCGCGGTCGCTTGTCTTGCACTGTACGCCACCGGCACCTTCGGGCCATGGGAATCGTTCTACCATGGCTTCTTTCAAACCGCCTCCATCGTTACCGACAACGGATTGACCACCGCCGGTTACCCGGCATGGCCCCAATCGATCGCGTTGCTGCTGGTATTCGGAAGTTTCTTCGGAGGCTGCGTCGGATCGACGTGCGGCGGCATCAAGGCATTCCGGTTCCTGTTGCTGTTCCGCCAGAGCGCGCGCGAGGTTCGTCTCCTCATCCATCCGGCCGCGGAAATCGCGATCAAGATCGGAGGGAAACCGACTTCCGATCGCGTGGTGGATGCGGTCTGGGGTTTCTACTTCCTGTATATCCTGAGCTACTGTGTCCTGTCCCTGGGTCTTGCCGCGACGGGGGTCGATCTGGTTACCGCCTTCGGTTCCGTAGCCGGGTGCCTCAACAATATGGGCGTGGGACTGGGCGAGACGGCCACGAGCTTCGGGGTGCTCAACGATGCCGCGAAATGGATGTTAACGCTGTCCATGCTCGTCGGGCGTCTCGAGGTTTTCCCATTATTGCTGCTCTTCTCGCGGGATTTCTGGAGGTAGGAGTAGGGGGACAGACCCGAATGGCACTTACTTAAGGGTCCGCGCAGAAATAACTCCATTCATTTCATCGCAACCGTGCCATTGAGTTTTGGTGCGTGTTGATTCCGTTTTCGGGATTAAGTCAATCTTTC
>JAHKKL010000235.1 GCA_020027635.1 Gammaproteobacteria bacterium | reverse complement strand
CGTTTCGAACATTTTCGCCGGGCCGGTGCCCGGGGAAGAGGCCGTCATGCCTGCATCCGCTGCGACGAATGAAGAATACGGTGTTCCAGAGCAACCGCCTGCCGTTTCGCCGGCTGCCTGGACTGTGCTGCCAGCAGATCCCGTGGAGACCGAATTGTCGTCGCCCGCGGATGATGAGAACATCACGGTGGTCCTGACACCCCTGTTTGCGGACACCGCGGCAGGCCGCTCCAGAGAAGCAACGGCACCGGCCGGTACCGGCCGGGTACTGCCGAGAAACAGTAACAGCACCATCAAGCCGGCACGGCGTACCAGGCGTCCCGGCGTCCTGAAAAGGATGTTGGCCTGGCTTGGGCTTGTCCGGTCACACAAGTAAGCACCACACCGGCGCCACACATCCAAACCTGCTCGCCACCGCGCAGCCAGCCTGCATGCCGTCGGCCGTAGCGTGATCAGCACGCTTCCCTGACGGGCGTATTCCACCACCCGCCGTTCCTCGGGCTATAATGCCGGCGATCGGTCCACTCCGATCGGCACCAGTCCACAGGAGTTATGCATGCCCTCGTTTGATATCGTCTCGGAAGTTGACATGCACGAAGTCGCCAACGCGATGGACCAGACGAATCGCGAACTCGACACCCGATTTGATTTCAAGGGAAGCGGCGCCAGGGTGGAAAGTACAGACGCGGTATTGTCATTGCAGGCCGGCAACGAATTCCAGATAAGGCAGATGCTCGATATCCTGCACAAGAAAATGGCCAAACGCGGCATTGATATCGACGCCTTGTCAGAGGGCGAAATCGAAACGAGCGGCAACAAGGCGAAGCTCGATATCACCATACGTCAGGGCATAGACCAGGACTCGGCCAGAAAGCTCATCAAGCTGATCAAGGAATCGAAAATCAAGGTCCAGAGCAGCGTCCAGGGAGACAAGGTCAGGGTTACCGGCAAGAAACGCGATGACCTGCAGGAAGTCATCCGCCTGTTGCGCGAGGCCAATACCGGCCTGCCGCTACAATATATCAACTTCCGAGACTAGGCCTTTCTCACTGCCGGACTGGAAAAAACGCCCGGCACGCCGCACGACCATGCGCTCACGCCCCATCGCGAGGCTGGAGAGAATGCCTGTACAGAACAGCCGGAAAATAGTCTAGAATACCCGCCCCGATCAAATACGCTGCACGCAGCAGGGAATACCACCATTGACCCACACAACACCACAGCCAGGTGCCGGGCGTAAAAACAGTTTTTCCTTTGCCGAGCTCCTTGAATGCGGGCATGGCAGGATGTTTGGGCCGGGCAATGCGCAGCTGCCGCTGCCGCCTATGCTGATGTTCGAGCGCATCACCCACATCAGCGACTCGGGCGGCGCCTATGGCAAGGGCCAGATTATCGCCGAACTTGACATCAAACCGGAGCTGTGGTTTTTCGCCTGTCATTTTGATGGCGATCCCGTCATGCCGGGCTGTCTTGGTCTCGACGCCATGTGGCAACTGGTCGGATTCTTCCTGGGCTGGAACGGCAGCCCCGGACGCGGGCGCGCCCTGGGCGCCGGTGAGGTAAAATTCACTGGGCAGGTCACGCCGAAAAACACCCTGGTAAGCTACCGCATCGACATGAAGCGCGTCATCCGGCGCACGCTCAACATGGGTATCGCCGATGGCACCGTCGAAGTCGACGGGCGCGAGATTTATCATGCGACCGGCCTGCGTGTCGGCCTGTTCACCTCCACGGAAAATTTCTAGGAAATTTGTTATGCGTCGTGTTGTCATCACGGGCCTGGGCATCGTTTCCAGCATTGGCAATAACAAGCAGGAAGTCGCCGACTCATTGCGCGCGGGGCGATCCGGCATCGAATTCATCAAGGAGTACAAGGAGCTCGGCTTCCGCAGCCAGGTTGCCGGCACGATCAACATCGACGTCGATGCACTGATCGACCGCAAGCTGCGGCGTTTCATGGGTAACAGCGCCGCCTATAACTATCTCGCCATGAAGGAAGCGGTGGAGGATTCCAGTCTCGGTGAAGACATGGTATCGAATCACCGTACCGGACTGATCGCCGGCTCCGGCGGCGCATCCACCGAGAACGTGTCCCTGGCGATCGATCTGCTCAGGGAGAAAGGCGTACGGCGCGTCGGACCCTACATGGTGCCGCGGACCATGTCGAGCACCAACTCCGCCTGCCTGGCGACCCCGTTCAGGATCCATGGGGTAAACTACTCCATCAGTTCCGCCTGTTCCACCAGTGCCCACTGTATCGGCAACGGTTATGAGCTGATTCAGTTCGGCAAGCAGGACATCGTCTTTGCCGGCGGCGGCGAGGAGCTGCACTGGACGTTGACGCTGATGTTCGATGCCATGGGCGCCTTGTCATCGAAATACAACGCGGCACCCGCAACGGCGTCGCGTCCCTATGATGCGACCCGGGACGGCTTTGTCATTGCCGGCGGTGGCGGCATGGTTGTGCTGGAAGAACTCGAACACGCCCGTAAACGCGGCGCCAGGATCTATGCGGAACTCGTTGGCTATGGCGCGACGTCCGATGGCTATGACATGGTACAGCCGTCAGGCGAAGGCGCCGTGCGCTGCATGCAGCAGGCCATGGCTACGGTTGAGGAACCGATCGATTACATCAACGCTCACGGCACGAGCACGCCAGTCGGAGACATGCGCGAGCTGGAAGCCATCCGCACGGTCTTCGGTGAGAAACTGCCACGGATCACCTCGACGAAGTCCCTTTCGGGACACTCGCTCGGCGCCGCAGGCGTGCACGAGGCCATCTACTCTCTCCTGATGATGCAGGAGGATTTCATCAGTGCGTCGGCGAACATCACCGAGCCGGATCCGGCCGGTGCCGGTTTCCCGATCGTGCGTGAATGCCAGACCAATGCCGGTCTCAATACCGTCATGTCGAACAGCTTCGGCTTCGGCGGCACCAACGCGACCTTGATATTCAGGCGCTGGCGGGAGTAATTCCCTCTTACCTGAATGCCACTTACTTAAACCCCAACCCCTAATAAATAGCCACGGAATCATACGGAAGACACAGACATTGTTAGTAAATATTCCGTGTTTTTCCGTGGCCAATTGGACATCAACAAGGACGACACCCCTTAAGTAAGTGCAATTCCCTCCTTACCTGTAAATTCCGGGGCTGCGTGACTCATGCCACCGCTGGAATGTCGGGTACTCCCGGTAGCCTCCGCTGAGGACGTAGTCGAGCACGTTGCGCAGGCGGTAGAACTGCACCACCGAGTCAACCCGGATGATCTCCCTGCCGCCCGGATCGAAGATGATCAGTGTGGGCGTGTAGAACAGACCCAATTCCTCCGTCCACTTCCTGGCCGTGGTGCGTTCTCCCGAGGGCGTAATGACCGGTAAATCCTCCCAGAAAGGCAGCTGTACGGCCTCGAACCGGGACATGCGTTCCCTGATTTCCGGATCGGCAAGCAGGTTGGTATGGAGCACATCACAGGCCCAGCAGTTGCCCTGTTCGAAAAATACCGCCAGCGCCCGCTCGCCCGGGATACGGCTCCTGTCCAGCATATAGGGACCCGGCATGAAATAGGGCTCATGATTCATCTCTCCGGGTTCGAATACCAGCGGGACATCGGCCCGGGCCAGGTACTCCCTGAATGACTCCCTGCGATAATGGCCATCCGCCACGTATTCCAGCGCCGCCCGAAAGCGATACGGGGGATAATAGCCGCGCAACCGCAAGGCCTCGTGTCCGTCCCGGTCATAGAAGATGACGGAGGGGGTAAAGTTGGTACTCTCCTGCACCGCAAACCGGCCCTCCTCCATCTCCTTGCCGGTGAGGTCGGTGACCATGCGCTGGCCGTGGATGTCGATACCGATGACGTCGAAGTGCCGGTCGATATACGCGCGGATATCCCCCCTGGCGAGGTCCTTCTCCAGGAACGCCTTGCAATAGGCGCAATACTTCTGGCCGAAATAGACCATCAACGCGTCCTTCCCCTCCTGCCTGACCTCCTTCAGATCATCCTGCAGATCGAGGAAACTGAGCTTGAACCAGTCGGGGGACTCCAGCGGCTCATCGAGCGGGCGATCATCAAACAACAGAAAA
>JAHKKL010000234.1 GCA_020027635.1 Gammaproteobacteria bacterium | reverse complement strand
TCATACCAGGCATGCACGAGCAGCGGCAGGACCGGCAACGCGGCGAGGTAGCGATGCAGCACGGTTGGCGGCACGGCATGGCCGAACGCTTCGGTCATCGCCCGGCTGACGGTCTGACGATGCTTGAAGTTCTCGATGAACTGTGCAGCGGCGGTGAGGTTGTTGCGGATCTTTCCAGGCACGCTCACCCTCGAGGTAAGCCGATTGACCAGCACCAGCGGCGTGGTCGGCAAGGGGCAATCGGCGCCGGCAAGTTCGAGTACGCCCGATCCGAGATAAGGGATGGCGCGGCCGGCATGCAGGGCTGCGCGGATTTCTTCAATGATTTGTGTTGACATGGTCTACTCCGGCGCTGATAAATCTGTGCCCCCCTGTCGTTGCCAATAGGTTGGCGCTCATAAATAGATCGCCGCACCCGCGCCCACGTTGATGGAGGCGTCCTTGGCGGTCTGGACGATGAAGTCAACCTGGTCTTCGCCAAGATGCGCGTGAAACGGCAGCACCAGCGCACGATCGGCGATCTTCTCCGTCACCGGGAATTGCCCGCGCCGATAGCCGTGATCCAGATAATGGCGCTGCTGATGCAGTGGCTGACAGTAGGCGGCGGCCTCCACACCCGCGGTACGCAGATCGGACACGATGGCGTCGCGGCTGCTCCGGGAAAAGCGTGTGCCCAGATGCACCAGGCACAGGAACCAGTGCACCTCGTCGGCCTCCGGTGCGGCATAGGGCGGCTTGATGCCCTCGAAGCTGAGAATGTGATCGGCGTAATACTGTTCGACGCGTTTGCGCCGCCGCAGTATCTCCGGGAGGCGCTGCAGTTGCTCAAGACCTAGCGCGGCGCCGAGCTCGCTCATGCCGGCCTGCCAGGGAATATGCGCACTGATGCTGACCGAGAAACGATCGTCGAGGCGCCGGTTGCGCAGCGCGCGCAGGCGCAGCGCCACATCGGCATCGTCGGTCACGACCATGCCGCCCTCGCCGCAGCACAGCGCGCCCGGCTGGGAAAAATCGAACATCGCGCAGTCGCCGAAGCTGCCGACCAGCCGTCCCTGATAGCGCGAACCCAGCGCCTCGGTGGAATCCTCCAGCAGCAACAGACCGTGCCGTGCCGCGAATGCACGCAGCGGTCCCCAGGCCGCGGGGTGACCGGCGATATTGCCGGCCAGCACGGCGCGGGTATGCGGCGTGAGCTTGGCGGCGAGTTTTTCCGGATTGAGGCCACCGGACCAGTAGTCGATGTCGCTCAGGACCGGTATTGCACCCGCCAGGCTGACGGCATGCGCAAGCTGATGCCAGCCATAGGGCGAACAGATGACCTCGTCGCCCGCGGCAATGCCGTGCGCCTGCAACGCGAGCAGCAGACCCAGAGTACCGCTGGCCACCGCCACCGCATGTCGACGATCCAGATACTGTGCGAAGGCCGCCTCGAAGGTCTCCACCCGCGGCCCCTGCGACAGTCGCGGCGAACTCAACACCGCCTGCACGGCGGCGAGTTCCGCCGAGCTTACGTCGGGATCGGACAACAGGATGGAATACTCAGCCATGGCGACGCTCGGCCAGCAGTACGCCGGTGGCCACCTGCGGATCCGCGGTGAGTTCCCAGCAGTGTCCGCTGCCGTCTACCAGATACAGATCGAATCCGGTATGGCTTTGATAGGGCTGCGGGGCACCGGACAGATCGGATTCATCGCAGCAGGTGAAACTCAGTCCGGGATGCTGCCGGCGCAGTTCAGCCACACTGGTGCGCAGGTTTGCGCCTGCCGCGGCAAGCGCGGCGATGCCGTCGAGGTCGGCTGGAATAAGCGCCATGTCAGTTGCTCAACCGCCGCGCTTCCACGGTGATGGGCAGGCTCGTGTCGGCGCCCAGGTCCGGCAATTCCAGCCGCCAGCCGTTGGCGAGCGTGACCGTGCCGCCCCACATACCGGGTTTTTCCATCGCGATGATGGGCTCCTCCAGATCCTTCTTAGCCACGTAGGCGGACAGGCCGGTCTCGGATCTGCGGATCATTACTTTCATGTCATTCCTCCAATCAGATGAAAATGTGGCCCGGATGCCTCGCAGCACCTGTAGTCTGGGTTGAACGGAGTGAAACCCGGGTTTCGCTTTCGCTCAACCCAGGCTACAGAACCTATGGCTACGATCTCTGGCATTCATCACGCCGCCCGCGCGACGCGCTGGACGATGTCGGGCAACACCTGCAGCACATAATCGATGTCGGCCGCCCGGGTGTCGCGTCCCAGCGAGAAGCGGATGCAGGCGAGCGCCTCGTCGCGCGCGAGACCCATCTCCAGCAACACATGTGAAGGCTGCTGACTGCCCGCGGTACAGGCGGCGCCGCTGGAAGCGTATACCGCAACGCCCTCCAGTTTGTGCAGCAGCGCCTCGGCGGACAGCGTGCCGAAGCGGATATTGCTGGTGTTGGGCAGCCGTGGCGCGCCCGCACCGACGACGCGTGCGAACGGCACGCGCGCCAGTATGCCCCGCTCCAGCCGGTTGCGCAGCGCCGTCATGGCCTCCAATCCCTGCGACAACTCCACACGCGCTAGTTCACAGGCCACGCCGAGGCCCACGCAGCCCGGCAGGTTCTCGGTGCCGCCGCGGCGGTGGCGTTCCTGATGGCCGAACAGCAGCGCGGGCAGCTTCAGGTGCTTGCGCACGAACAATGCGCCCGTGCCCGGCGGGCCATGCAGCTTGTGCCCGGACAGCGTCAGCAGATCCACCGGCAACCGCGCCAGATCGATCGGGAGTTTGCCCGCCGCCTGCACCGCATCGGTGTGGAACAGCGAACCCTGCGCCTGCGCGATGGGCAACGCCGCCTCGATGGGAAAGCGCACGCCGGTCTCGTTGTTGGCCCACATCAGACTCACCAGCGCGGTATCGCCGCCGACCGTCTGCGCCAGGCGTTGGAGATCCAGCTCGCCGGACGCGCTCACCGGCAGATAGCTCACGCGCACGCCATGGTGTTCCAGATGGCGGAATAACAGTAATTGCGCGGGATGCTCCACGGCGCTGGTGACGATGTGGCTGCGTTCCGGACGCAGTGCCAGCGCGCCCAGTACCGCCGTGTGATTGGCCTCGGTGCCGCCGGAGGTGAAGACGATCTCCGCCGATGCGGCGGTCAGCAGGCGCGCCACCTGGGCCCGCGCCGCGTTCAAGCGCTGCCGCGCCGCCTCGCCCAGGGCGTGTTTGCTGGAGGGATTGGCGTAGCTTTCCGCGAGGCAGGCGCACAGGGCCTGCACCGACTCCGGCGCGGGCCGGGTGGAGGCGTTGTTGTCCAGATATACGCAGGGCATCGTCATCGCCAGAATAGCCGTTGGGGATCCTCGTTCAGCCGCCGCAGCACCGCGGTCAGGCTGGTGTACTCCCCCTCCACCACCCACTGGGCATGGCCGTGATCCTTGCGGTACAGTCGCCAACTGGGACCCTGGTCGAGATATTCCAGACGCGCGATGTCGATGACCCCACCGCTCTGGTCGACATTGCGCGAGCAGCACGGGCTTTCGATCCGATAACCGTTCGCCTCCTTGCGCACGCAGGGCGAGACGTAACGGTAGCGTTGTCGCTGGGTGAGCGCGCGCTGAATGCGCTTGCGGTCCACGTCGTTCGGATGTGGACTGGCGCCGCGATCCGATTCAGACCACCGGTTCATGACATGACTCATACCCTTACCCACATGGTCCGGATGGCGACGCACGGCACCGCCATCCGGATGACACTGAACCTCATCCCGGCTACCGGGGAGCAATCTCCTCTTCGAGGCAACCCACAACATGGCCGGTCTGGAACTCCACCAGGTAGACGGGAACGTTGGATTCCACCAGCGCGCCGATCTGTACGATCTCGCCCGGCGTGCCCGTTCCCACCAGCAGGGCCCGTTCGGTGTGCTCCGGATAAGAGCCATCGTTGAACAGATCGATGCACGCCTGTACCGGTTGTCCCCACTGATATTTCGGTTCACATGGTTCGATCACGACGTCTGCTCCCTGCCCGGATCGTCCTGCGCGGCGACGCTCCCGGCGCCATCGAGCGCCTCGATCTCCTTGGACTTCATGCCCACGCGATAACCCCGCTCGACGAAATCCACGCCATAGATG
>JAHKKL010000233.1 GCA_020027635.1 Gammaproteobacteria bacterium | reverse complement strand
AGGCGGCGGCCGCACAAATGACCGGTGGCCTCGCTGAAGCCGTCGAAAGCGGCGACCGTGAGATAGAGGAAGGCGACGGTCTGCGTGGCGGCGGTGAGCACGGTCGTGAACAGGCCCAGGGTCAGCAGCGTGTATATGCCCCAGATCGGCCAGACAGGGGTCCGCCTGATCTCTCTGATGCGCGCTCCGGCGGCCTGCAGTTCCCATGCCCCCGCGGCCGTGATCAGCAGGACCAGACCCGCCAGCCAGGAGTGGCCCAGCGCGGCACACCCCAGCACGACGGTGACGATGACGAGGTAGCCGGCAAACTTGAGCCAGCGCCGCCGCCGGACGTTCGGGGGAACCCGGAAGCCGGCAAACACCATAAGCACGGCGCCGATGCCGAAGCTTCCCAGCATGATCGCCATGATCTGCCCGATCATTATCCCCCCGGTCCCTGCTGAAACAACGCCGCGGATGCCAGGCAGCTTACCTTCACTTCGGTTACGGCATCGAACAGTTCACCGTCCACCATGAGCATATCGGGTTTGTCCAGGCGGATGTGCATCCGAGACGTCTGGCTATGGCGGGCGGGATGATAGAAATCCCGCCGGGAGAGTATCGACAGATTGTGCAGGCACTGCCTCGCCCAGCCGACGTGCGATTCGAGCACGTCGGACAGTCCATCCGAGAGGCTGGCCGGGGGGAAAGCGAGGAAGTTGGCCAGATAACGCGTGTTGTTGATGACGATGCCCGTCACTGAGCGACGCTGTATGGCATCCGTGTCGTAATTCACCGCCACGTCCATCCGTCGCGGGCGCGTCAAGGCCGCCGCCGGTGTGTAGGCGTGACGGCCCAGGCGCGAAAAGCGTTCCGCATTCCTGACGACGCTGGCGACATAGCCGATGGCGACCGTGCTGGCCGCGCGGAATGTCCGGCTGCCGCCCGCCGCGAAGTCCGCCTCCACCTCCAGAAGATCGAGCTTGACCGACGCACCGGTGGCGATGGCTGCAAGCGCCGCCGGTACCTTGTGCACGCCGAGATCCAGCGCCAGGCAGTTGCCCCGGCCGGCGGGGATCAGCGCCAGACGCTGATCCGGACGCGCCATGCCGGCCAAGACCTCGAAGATCGTGCCATCGCCGCCGATCACCGCGATGCCATCGAACGCCTGCGACGATCTGGCGATCTCCGTGGCATGGCCGGGCGCCTCGGTGTATGCCACGCTGGCGACATGCTCCCTTACCAGCGGCATCCAGGTTTCCCGGAAGCGTTTGAACCGGAAGGCCCCCGCGCAGGGATTGGCGATGGCCAGCCAGTTGTGCTTCAAGCCGACTGCCTCTGCCGGCGCAGCACCCAGTAGATGCCCCGGACATTGGGGGTCCATTCGGGCAGCAGCCACAGAAGGGCGAACTCCTCCAGATATCCGAGCACGTTCGTCACCGCCGCCGCCTGGAAAACCCAGGGATTGAAGCCCCAGATGAACAGGACCATGATGAAAATGCCCAGGGCATAAGCGCCCACCCTGACGCTGTAGAGATGGAAGCTGGACAGTTTGCCGTAGCGCCAGAGCGATGCCAGCAGTTCCGCCAGCCACAAGCCCAGTACCAGCGTTACCGCCAGTGCGTGCTCATGCAGAAACGCCTGATGGAATACCCAGACCCCGTAGCCCGCGGCAACCATCAGGAGCGAATCCGCCAGGGAATCCAGCAAGGCTCCCAGAGGGGAGGTGAGGCCCAAACTTCGGGCAATCAGCCCGTCAAGGATATCGCTCAGCAGGGCCGCCAGCAGCAGCCACTGGTACGGTTCCACCCTGCCGGTATAGGCAAGCGCCACCAGCACGGGGATCGCAAGCAGCCGCGCTGTGCTGATGATATTGGGCAGCTGCCTGAGAAGTGCCGTTTGCGTCGTTTTTCTCCGGGATCACGCGTGCGGCAGGCTAGCACGCATCGGAATCGGACATCAATGAATGAAAGGGGCGGCCGGCGACGGGCTTTGCAGACTCGCCACGAATAACACGGCTACCGCCAGGGTCCCGGGGATGGCAGGGTCTTTACATTCTGGCGGTCCGACGTGAGAAAGCCGGACTTTACTTTATAATCGCCCGCCATGGTCCCCCTGCTCGAAGCCCGCGATCTCGTCAAGGTCTTTCCCGGCGTGCGGGCGGTGGACGGCATCAGTTTCGCGGTGGAGCGGGGTCGGTGCTTCGGCCTGCTGGGGCCGAACGGGGCGGGCAAGACGACGACGCTGGAGATGCTGGAAGGCATCTCGCGGCCCGCGGCCGGGCAGATCCTCTACGAGGGACGCGCGCTCGACCGGGCGTTTCGCGAGGACATCGGCATCCAGTTCCAGAGCACGGCGCTGCAGGATTTCCAGACCGTGCGCGAATCGCTGCGGATGTTCGCGAGCCTCTACCGCCGCACCGCCGACACCGGCGAACTCGTCACGCTGTGCAATCTGGAGGAGATTCTGGACCGGGACACCCGCCAGCTTTCCGGGGGGCAGCGCCAGCGCCTGCTGCTGGCCATCGCCCTGGTCAACGATCCCCGGTTGGTGTTCCTGGACGAACCGACCACCGGCCTCGACCCGCAGGCGCGGCGCAACTTCTGGGGCCTGATCGAGACCGTACGCCGGCGCGGCAAAACCGTGGTGCTGACGACCCATTACATGGAGGAGGCGCAGCGGTTGTGCGACGAAATCGTGATCGTCGATCGCGGCCGGATCATCGCCCGCGGCCGGCCCTTGGATCTGGTGCAGGCGCATTTCCCCGCCGTGGTCGTGCGCCTGCCGGCGAACGTCTGGCCGGCGGGTCAGCCGCTGCCGGCGAACAGCGAGCTGCGCAACGGCTACATTGAAATGTTCACCGAGGAGGCGCCCCCGCTGCTCGAACAACTGAAGCGCACCGGCGCGAACCTGAACGAGCTCAAGGTCGAGACGCCGAACCTCGAGGACCTGTTCCTCAAGCTTACCGGCCACGCCTTGAGGAATTAGGCCATGTGGCGTCGCATTCTCGCCATCCTGCGGGCGCGCAACCGGGAGTTCTACCGGGACCGGGCCGGCCTGAGCTGGAATATCGCCATGCCGGTGCTGATGGTGTTCGGCTTCGCCTTCGTCTTCCGGAGCGAACCGGAGGATCTGTTCAAGGTCGGTGTACTCACCGAACACCAGGAGATCGCGGCGGAGGCCTCGCCGTTGCTCGCGACCCGGCATATCCGTTTCATCCCGTTTGACGATGCGCAGACCGCCGTCGCGAAGGTGGAGCGGCACCAGATCGACCTGCTGCTCGATCCGCGCGGTGCCCCGCGCTACTGGATCAACGTGCATTCGGCCCGGGGCTACCTGGTGGAACGGCTGCTGCAGGCGGCCTATGCCGGGCACGGCGAGCCGCATCCGCAGCGCCAGACCGTGAGCGGGCGGGCGTTGCGTTACGTCGACTGGGTGCTCCCCGGCGTGCTCGCGATGAACATCATGTTCAGCAGCCTGTGGGGCGTCGGCTATGTGATTGTGCGCTACCGCAAGAACGGCGTGCTGCGGCGCCTGCGGGCGACGCCGCTCAGCGCCTTCGAGTTCCTGACGGCGCAGGTCATCTCGCGCCTCGCGGTGGTGCTCACGGCGACCCTCGTCGTGTATGTCGGCGCCGACCTGGTGCTCGATTTCGTGATGCGCGGTTCCTGGCTGGCGCTGATGCTGGTCTACGCCACGGGCTCGCTGTGCCTCATCAGCGTGGGCCTGATCATCGCCGCGCGGCTGCGCACCGAAGAGCTGGCGGACGGCGTGCTCAACCTGCTGTCCTGGCCGATGCTGCTGCTCTCCGGGGTGTGGTTCTCCATGGAAGGGACCAACCCGGCGGCCCAGCTCATCTCCCGCTTGCTGCCGCTGACGCACCTGGTCGATGCCGCGCGTGAGGTCATGGTGGACGGCGCCGGCGTCGCCCAGGTCCTGCCCGAAATCACCCTGCTCGGCGGTATGGGTCTGGTGCTGCTGCTGACTGCCGCCTGGCTGTTCCGCTGGGACTGAAGCCGTCTAGGATTCCCGGAATTATGTCTTATACCGTTACGATCCACAGTACCAGGGTTCGGTTCACCGTGGAGGCGGGGGAAACCATCCTGCAGGCCGGGCTGCGC